>JBAUKK010000162.1:0-17541 GCA_049577645.1 Candidatus Deferrimicrobiaceae bacterium | reverse complement strand
AATAAGTGCCCTATACTACAAAGGAAAACCCATGATGTCAAACTGCTTCCCTTTGAGCTTGACTTGGGGGAAGATTTCCTGTTAATTAAGTATCGAGATCTGTATACGGTATACAGTCTGCGTTCTTCGCTTCAAAGCCTTTACGTTCCGACAGATATCAGCGGCCCGGACTCCTGGCCGGGGCGGTTTCGCTGTGACATAATAATTTCTTTCCGGATCTTGCGTTGCGCGGGTTTTCATCGGGATTCGGCGCCACGGGAAGGAGGGATCGTCCACGGACTTCCCGTGGCGCGCGATTATCGGATAGAGAGGGCATTCCCACATCCCGTGAAAGGGGGTTTGCGGCATGGCAAAAGTCGCGGAAAGGATGACCATGAAGGAAAAACTTTTTGAGAAGATCCAGGCGCATCGTCCCCGTACAACCAAGCTCAACAAGGAATTCGGGAACATCATCATCGACCAGGTGACCATCGCCCAGGCGATCGGCGGTGCCCGGGGAATCCGCTCCCTGGTGACCGACATCTCCTACCTTGACCCCGAGGAGGGGATCCGTTTCCGGGGTAAGACCATTCCCGAAACGTTTGCGGCTCTTCCCAAGGTGCCGGGCTCCGACTATCCGTTCGTCGAAGGGTTTTTCTACTTCATCATGACCGGCGATGTGCCGACGATGGAGCAGACCCTGGCGGTCGTCGAGGATTTCAAGGCCCGTGCCCGGGTACCCCAGTATGTCTTCGACGTCCTGCGGGCGATGCCCCGCGACACCCACCCGATGACGATGTTCTCCGCCGCCATCCTCGCCATGCAGCGCGACTCGGTCTTCGCCAAGCGGTACGCGGAGGGAATGACGAAGATGGAGTACTGGGACCCGATGTACGAGGACGCCTGCAACCTGATGGCCAAGCTCCCGGCGATCGGCGCGTACATCTACCGGATGAAGTACAAGAGCGATACTCCGATCGCCCCGGATCCGAAGCTCGACCTGGGCGGCAACTTCGCCCACATGATGGGGATCGGCAAGCCCTATGACGACGTGGCCCGGATGTACTTCATTCTCCACTCCGACCACGAGTCGGGCAACGTCTCGGCCCACACCGGCCACCTGGTCGCCTCGGCCCTGTCCGACGCCTACTACGCCTATTCCGCCGCGATCAACGGGCTGGCCGGCCCGCTCCACGGACTGGCGAACCAGGAAGTCCTGGGGTGGTGCCAGGGCGTGTTCAACAAGCTGGGCGGCAAGCTCCCCACCGAGGAGGAGCTCAAGAAGTTCCTGTGGGACACCCTGAACAGCGGGCAGGTCATCCCCGGTTACGGCCACGCGGTTCTCCGCAAGACCGATCCGCGGTACGTATCGCAGATGGAGTTCTGCCTGAAGAACCTGCCGGACTATCCGCTGTTCAAGCTGGTCAACCTGATCTACAAGGTGGCCCCGGGCGTGCTCATGGAGCACGGCAAGGCGAAAAACCCGTGGCCGAACGTCGATGCCCAGTCCGGCGTCATCCAGTGGTATTACGGCGTCGTGGAATACGACTTCTACACCGTTCTCTTCGGTATCGGCCGTGCCTTGGGGGTCCTGACCAACATCACCTGGGACCGTGCCCTGGGCTACGCGATCGAACGTCCGAAGTCGGTCACCACGAACATGCTCGAGAAGTGGGCCGCGGAGGGAGGCAGGAAGCTCAGCTGATCGGCCGCGGATTCGCAGGCGAGACGAAAACCCCGCCGGGGAGGGTGGTCCTTCCCCGGCTGTTTTTTTTTAAATTTCGGCGGCGTTCGTTCCCGGGGGCAACGGCGGCGGGAAGAGAGCGGAGGCGGCAAGTTTTCAAAAAATGCCCGGGATTTTGATCCGGTGGCACGGGAACCCGGGGGAAGGGTTCCTTGTCTAACGCGTCAGAACGGCGCCGGCCCGCATCCCCGGCAGGCGCCCATGACGTGCAGGTCCAGGAATTTTACCATGGATATATCGGATTGCCCTTTCCACTCGAGTTTCTCGAGGCACTGCGGAAGCGGAATGTCGAAAACCGCCTGGCACATCGTGCAGTGAAAATGGGCGTGGGGAGAGCACTTCCCCTCAAACAGCGAGGAGGTTTCACTGTTCGTGCGGATCTCCCGGACCATCCCCTGTTTCCGGAGGAAATTGAGATTGCGGTACACCGTCCCAAGGCTTATGTTGGGAAGAACCTTGCGCGCTTCGTGGTAGATCGCCTCCGCGGTCGGATGGAACCCGCCTTTCCGGAGGATCTCCAGAATCACCGATCGCTGCTTGGTATTTCGGGACTTTTTTACCCTTCGTTCCATTATTCCGTATCGTATTTTTCGGGGGCGAAAATGTCAAGAAGATTGAACCGCGTGAGCGATTGGGTTATATAGGACTGATACCAGATTAAGGGAGGTACGCCCTTCGATGTCATATTCGGGAATGGGATTCCCTGTGGCTGCGGCCGCGTCCGGCCTGTTCGACACCCAGGTCTTCCAACATGTTTTGCTCGCCGGGCCGATCGTAAAGATGGTGCTCCTGTTGCTCATCGTGTTCTCCGTCGTTTCCTGGGCGATCATCTTTCTGAAGTTCCGACTTTTCAAGGGGATAGAAAGGAACCAGGTGGAATTCGCCAAGGCCTTCGCCGAGGGGAAGAACCTCGCTTCCCTGTATGACCTCGCGGAGAAATCGGATCGGACGCCGCTCACCGAGGTATTCCGGACAGGGTATCTCGAGCTGATGAGAATCCAACGGGGCAGATCCGCCGATCCCGCGGCGCCGGCCGTCCGGGCGAGCGCGTTTCCTCTGGACAACGTGGAGCGGGCCATGAGAAAGGCGATAAACGAGGAGATCGCGCTCATGGAGGCGTACCTTCCCTTTCTCGCTACGACGGGAAGCGCGACGCCTTTCATCGGTCTCTTCGGCACCGTCTGGGGGATCATGAACGCCTTTTCGGGCATCGCCATGACGGGCAGCGCCACGCTCTCCACGGTCGCCCCGGGAATCGCCGAGGCGCTGATCGCCACCGCCGCGGGGCTGGCCGCCGCGATCCCCTCGGTCATGGCGTACAACTTCTTCCTGAATCGGGTGCGGGCGATCGCCACCCGGCTCGACAGTTTCTCCATCGAGTTCGTGAACTTCCTCGAGCGGAACCTGGAGAAGGTGTAGCCCGATGGCTTTTACCAACGGAGGCGGCAACGAACGCAGGATGATGTCGGACATCAACATCGTCCCCCTTGTCGACGTGATGCTGGTGCTTCTCATCATCTTCATGGTCACCGCTCCGATGCTCACCCAGGGAGTCGACGTCAACCTGCCGCAGGCCAATGCCAAGGCGTTGCGGTCGGATGAGGAGCGACTCGTGATCACCGTGGACCAAAACAGCAGGATATTCGTCGGGAAGCAACCGATGAAGTTCAACCAGCTGAGCAGCGCCCTCCGGGCCATCGTCGAGCGGCGCACCGACCGCCAGGTCTATTTCCGTGCCGACCGCGCGGTGCCGTACGGTTTCGTCGTGAAGGTCATCGCGGAGGTCCGCAACGCAGGGATCGAAAAGCTCGGGATGGTCACCGAACCCCTCGAGCGTTGACCAGCGGGGGCCCACGGACAAGCGGATGTTCCCCCTCGCGATTACCCCGATGGAGCTGATCTTCCGCAGGATGATCGCCGTTTCGGTGGTGCTTCACGTGGCCGCCTTTGGCATTTGCGCGTTGTGGGCGGGGTTTCGCTCCCCTCCCTCCCGGTTCCTCTCCGTGACCGTGGTCGATCTGGTCGGCGGAGAAGCATTCGCGCCTCCCCCCCCGGAACGCGCGGAACCGGCCGAGCCGGCTCCCCCGGCCCCGACGAAGTCCGCGAAGGAGGAAAAGACGCCTGCGCCTTCTCCCCCCGTGACGGCGAAGGCGGAAAAGAAAAGCAGGCCGGAGGAGAGGCCGGACGCCATGGCCCTTGCCGAAAGCCTCAAGAAGATGCGCGAGAAGAAGGATTCCGCGGAACACGTCCAGCAGGCGGTGCGGACGATCCGGCGGGAACAGGCCGCCCGCTCGGCGATCCGGCAGATCGGGGAGCGCGTCGCCCACAGGATCGATCTGTCCGCCGTGCGCCCCGCACCGAAGAGCGCCTTTCCCTCTCCGCCGGCGGGACTGGCGGGCGCCTCCGGGAACGCCCGGGTCCCCCCGGAGCACCTCGCCTACTTCCGGCAGCTGGACGAGAGGATCCGGTCGAACTGGACCGTTCCCGCGATTGCGATGGGGGAGAGGGAAAACCTCATCGTGCAGCTCAGGATCGTCATCGAGAAGGACGGCCGGGTGTCGCAGGTGCGGATGGAAAAGACCTCGGGGAATTCCTACTTCGATGATTCCGTTCTGCGGGCGATCAACAAGGCGAGCCCGCTTCCGATTCCTCCCGAGCAGCTTCGCGGCGGGGAGGACCACTACGAGGTCGGATTCCGTTTTTACGGAGCCGAGGGGGGCGCATGATCCGTTCCGCACAGAGATTACTGGTTTTCCTTTTTCTCCTCCTGGTGCCTTCCGTTTCCGGGGCCGTCCTGTACATCGACATCAACGCGCCCGGCGGGAAGCGGATGCCGGTCGCCCTCCCGGACTTCGTGGTAACGGGAGGGGACGCGTCTCTTGCCCGGGGGCTCCCCGAGGCAATCGGGGGAGACCTCGCCATGACGTCGCTTTTCGATGTCATCCCGAGACCGGCCTATCTCGAGCGGATCGGAACGGAACACTTCTCGGGGAGGCCGCTCTCCTTTCCCGACTGGAAGATGATCGGCACCGAGGCCGTGGTGATCGGGAAGGTGGAGGTCCGCGGGGACCAGATGACGGTGGAAATGCGTCTCTACGACGTCAGCCTCGGGAACATGATGTTGGGGAAAAAGTACACCGGGCCCGCGGGCCGGTTCCGGAAGATGGCGCACAAGTTCGCCAACGAGGTGCTCTATGCCTTCACGGGAGTCCGGGGGATTTTCGATACCGAGATCGCTTTCTCCGCAAGGCCGGAAAAGGGGAAGGGGAAGGAGATCTACATCATCGGGCTTGACGGCAGCGACCTCAGGCAGGTGACCAACAATCGGAGTTTCAACCTCTTCCCCCGCTGGTCGCCGGACGGGGAACGGCTCGCCTACACTTCCTACCGGACGGGGGTCCCCCAGATTTACCTGCGCAACCTGGCCGACGGGACGGACCGGCTCGTGGTGCGGTATGGGAACTCGAAGTCCCCCGGATCGTTTTCCCCCTCGGGCGACTCCCTGTACGCCACCCTGAGCGTCGAGGGGAACTCCGACATCTACCGGGTATCGCTTGCCGGGTCCGGCGTGCGAAGGGTCGCAGGCGGATGGGGGATCGAGGTGTCCCCCTCGGTTTCTCCCGACGGGAAGAGGCTCGCCTTCGTGTCCAATCGGAGCGGATCGCCCCAGATCTACGTCAAGGATACCGGCTCCTCGGACGAGAGGCGCATCTCCCAGGCGGGATACTACTCCACCTCCCCCTCCTGGTCCCCCGCCGGCGACCGGATCGCGTACACGTCGTTCACGGACGGGAGGTATTCGATCTACACGGTCCTCCCCGACGGGTCGGACCACCGCCTCGTGGTCTCGGGCAAAGGCGACTGCATGGATCCGTCCTTTTCCCCGGACGGACGTTACCTTGTTTACACGTTCCGAAAAAATGGCTATTCTGAGCTGAAAATCGCTTCCGTGGACGGACGGTGGCAAAGAGGGCTGTTCAAAGGGTTGTCTGCCGCGGGTTCTCCTTCGTGGTCCCCCCGGCGGTGACAGTTGCTTACGGGATCCGGCAGGAAGATTTCGAATCATAATTCGATCTGGGGAGGCTGAGATGAAAGGTTCGACGGGCGGGAAGTGGATTCTTTCGGCGTTGTCGGTGGTTATTCTGGCGTTTGCGGTGGGGTGCGCAAAGAAGGAAATGGTGAAATCGACCGACACCGCTTCGGGAGCGGCAGTATCGGAACTTCCCCCCGTAGAGACGCAGGTCGGCCAGCAGGAGCCGATCGTCACCGAGACGATGAAACCCGATGAGGCGCAGACGGCGATGGCGGGTGTGGCGGCGACCCAGGAGAAACCGTCCGAGTTCCCCGACATCCACTTCGATTACGACAAGTCGTTCCTCCGGGAGGATGCCAAGCTCATCCTCCAGGACGTGGCCGCCTACCTGAAAGAGAACCGGGCGGCGTCGATCCTCATCGAGGGGCACTGCGACGAGCGCGGGACTCCCGAATACAATATCGCGCTGGGTGAGCGGCGCGCGGAGAGCGCCAAAAGCTATCTCGTCTCCCTCGGGGTAACAGCCGGCGCGGTGTCCACGGTAAGCTTCGGCGAGGAGAAACCGATCGACCCGGGGCACGACGAAATGGCGTGGGAGAGGAACCGCCGGGCCCACTTCGTGAAGAGGTAGGATCCGCATGAACCGCAGGAACCTAGGGCCCCTGGCCTCGGTCCTATGCCTTGCCCTCCTGGGCGCGGCGGCGGGAGGTTGCGCCGTGGCCGACACCGGGGCGTTCGTCCGCCTCCAGGAGGACATGGAACAATTGAGGGCCGAGGTCGCCGCCAGGAAGAAGGCGGAGCCCGCTTCCGCCCCGACGGGCCAGGGCGAACTGCCTTCCCTCCAGAGGAACATGGCGGACCTCGCGGCGGACAACGACCGGATCAAGGGGGATCTTCTCGCCGTCATCACCCGTACCGACGAGACGAAGCTGGAGATGCAGAAGGAGGTGAGCCGCCTCAACGGGACCACCGTCGAGCTGGGGCAGGCGATCCAGGAGATGCAGGGAAAAATTGCCCGGCTCGAGGAGAAGGTGGAGAAAGGCGCGTCGCCCCCGGCGCCCGCCGTCGCGCCCCCGAAAGTGTCGCTGGAGGAGCTTTCGACCCCCGAGGAGATGTACGACTACGCGCTGGGACTCATCAAGAACGGGGACACCAAGAAGGGTCGGGAGCTTCTGAACACCTTTGCCGCGAAATACCCCGACCACCGGCTCATGCAGAACGTCTTTTACTGGAAGGGGGAGACCTTCTACGCGGAAAAGGATTACGAGAGCGCCATCCTCTCGTTCCAGGATGTCGTCGACAAATACGCCGGGGGGGAGAAGGCGCCCGATGCGATGCTCAAGCAGGGTCTCTCTTTTCAGGCGCTGAACGACAACCGGAACGCCCGCATTCTCTACGAGCTTCTCCTGTCGAAGTACCCGAAATCCCCGGCGGCCGAGAGGGCGCGCCAGAGGCTCGCCGAACTCAGATGATCGGGCCGGCCGCCTGCCCGGAGGACAAGAACCGGTACGTTCCTAAGAACTTTCGCACTTCCCCCTGCGTTCGCTACGGAGCGGGTGTCCCCGGATTCGGGCACAACACCGCGGTGCACGACGCGGGTATGCTCCCGATGTAAGGGCGACGGTGACCGGCTTCGCCTCCGGGGTCCCCGCTCGCGGTCGCACCGCGGCTCCCCGGCTGCGCCCAGCGAACGTGCCCTGCGGTCCCTTCCCCGGCCATTAGCCCGCCGAATCAGCATGCCCGCCTCCACGCCATCCCGGTATGCGGGAGCCGATAATCCCACCCAGAGGCAGGGCCGCCCGAAGGGCGCTCCTGTGATAAGTTGAAAACATGCGCGTTCTGGGCATCGAGAGCTCCTGCGACGACACCGCGGCCGCGGTGTACGACTCGTCTTCGGGGCTCCTCTCCAACGTCGTCTCCTCCCAGGTCCCCGTCCACAGCCTCTACGGGGGGGTCGTCCCCGAGCTGGCCTCCCGGGAGCACATCCGGTCGGTCGTGCCCATCATCGAGCGCGCGCTGGCGGATGCGGGGTCGGGGCGTGAGGATATCGGCGGCGTGGCGGTGACGGCGGGACCGGGCCTCATCGGATCCCTTTTGGTGGGGCTGTGCTTCGCCAAGTCGCTGGCGTACTCGTGGGGGAAACCCCTGTACGGGGCGGACCACCTCGAGGCCCACATCTTCTCCATCTTCCTGGAGAGGGAAGTGGAATTCCCTTTCCTTGCGCTCCTCGTCTCCGGCGGGCACACTTCCCTGTTCCGGGTGTCGGGGTGGGAGGAGGTTTCTTTCCTCGGCGGGACACTCGACGATGCGGCGGGAGAGGCCTTCGACAAGGCGGCGAAACTCCTGGGGCTCGGGTACCCCGGGGGGGCCGCCATCGACCGGATCGCGCAAGAAGGCGACCCCGGCCGCTTTGCCTTTCCCCGGGCCTGGCTCGCCCCCGGATCGGCCGACTTCTCCTTTTCGGGGCTGAAGACGTCCCTCCGGGTATTTCTCTCGACCCCGGAGGGGAAGGAACGCCGCGTCGAGGACATCGCCGCCTCGTTCCAGGAGGCGGTCGTCGACGTGCTGGTGGGGAAGACCTTGCAGGCGGCGAAGCGGGAGGGAGTTCCCCGCGTCGTGCTTGCCGGGGGTGTTTCCGCAAACACCCGCCTGCGGCGCAGGGCCGGGGAGGACGGGATCCGCGAAGGATTCGCGGTATATCTCCCCTCGAGTTCCCTATGCACGGATAACGCGGCGATGGTGGCGCTGTTGGGGGAACGCCGCTTGTCGGCCGGCCGGGCCTCCGGGCCTGAACTGAACGCGTATGCCGCCTCCCGGTTTTCCCGCTGACCATCCCCGTCGCCTCCTGGCGAAACTGGGACTTTTCCCCAGCAGGAAGCGGGGACAGAATTTCCTCCACGACCGAAACATCGCCCGCAAGATCGTGGCCTTGTCCCGGGAGATGGGTCCTCCGTTTCTCGAGATCGGAGCGGGACTCGGTGCGCTTACCGGCCTCCTGGCCGCCGAAGAAGGGGTGACGGTGGCGGTGGAGATCGATCGGGCGCTCGCGCGGTATCTGCGCGACCGGTTCGGCGGGTCGGCGGTCGAGGTGGTCGAGGGAGACTTCCTCTCCGTGCCGGACGCCGTTTGGCGGAAGCGGTTTCCCGGGGGAGGGACCGCCGTCGGGAATCTTCCGTACGCTTTCTCGTCGCCGATCCTGCTGCGCCTGATGGAACTGCGGGAGGTGTTCCCCCGGGCGGTGCTGATGCTCCAGAAAGAAGTGGTGGAAAGGATTTGCGCCCCCCCCGGCGGGAAGGAGTACGGCACCCTGTCGGTGTATCTCTCCGTCCTGGCAGACGCCCGCCGGGAATTCGTCGTTCGGAGAACCTGTTTCACGCCGTCCCCCGAGGTCGATTCCGCCGTCTTCTCGATCCGGTTCCGCCCCGGCATCCCCGATTCCCTGTTACGTAACCTGCAGACGGTAGTTCGCGCCGCGTTCGCCCGGAGACGGAAGAGGCTCCGGAACGCGCCTGTTCCGTTCCTCCCCGGCGGTACGCAGCAGTGGTGCGATCTCCTGGCCGGGGCGGGAATCGACCCGGCCGCGCGGGCCGAGACGGTCCCGCCGAAAACGTATCTTCTGCTCGCCCGCACCCTCCCTGCCGGAGGAGGGCGGCATCAGGGGGAACGATGAGGAAATATAGTGGACTTTTCCGGGCCCCGGCGAATAAAATCTACCGGACATGACCTCCCAGAAGGTACCCCGGTATATCGGCATCGAAGGGGCGATCGGCGTGGGGAAGACCTCCCTCGCCAAGATCCTGTCCCAGAAGTTCGGCGTCCGCCTCATCCAGGAGGAGGTCACCAACAACCCGTTTCTCGATCGGTTTTACGACGACCGGCGCAAATACGCCTTCCAGACGCAGCTCTATTTCCTCCTCTCCCGCTACCGTCAGCAGAGGGAGCTTGCCCAGGGGAACCTGTTCGAGAAGGGGATGGTCTCCGACTACGTTATCGCGAAGGACAAGATCTTCGCTTATCTCAATCTCGAGGAGGACGAGATCTCCCTCTACGAGATGGTCTACAAGCTCCTCGTTCCGACGGTTCCGCGCCCGGACCTGGTGATCTACCTCCAGGCCCGCCCGGAGATCCTCCTGTCCCGCATCCGGAAACGCGGCGTGGAGTACGAGCGGAACATTTCCCTTGACTACCTGAGGATGCTAAGCGATGCTTACAACGAGTACTTTTTCCATTATAATGAAACTCCGCTTTTGGTTGTGAACACGAGCGAGATCGATTTTGTGGAAAGTCCCCGCGACCTTGAACATCTCGTAAGGGAAGTCAAGAGTGTGAAGCGGGGGACGCAGCACTACATACCGCTGGGATCCAGGTAGGACCGGACCAAGACGGGGTCGTAAGGAAGCCGGGGGTGTGTTTCATGACCCCCGCAGGCCGGTGCGATTGCGAGGCCTTCCGGATGCGATTCCGGAAGGCTTTTTTTTCGGGGGTACGTGAAAGAACAGATGAAGAAACGCGCGGCCAAGGTCACCATCCTCGACTTCGCCCGGTGGAAGAAAAAGGGCGAGAGGATCGTGATGATCACCGCATACGACGCACTCTTCGCCCGGATCTTCGACGACGTGGGCGTCGATACGATTCTCGTGGGCGACTCGCTCGGGCAGGTGGTGCTCGGTCTTCCCAGCACCCTCGGGGTGACGATGGAGGACATGGTGCGGCACACGGGCGCGGCGGCGCGCGGAACGAGGAGGGCGTTCCTGATCGCGGACATGCCGTTTCTTTCCTTCCAGCCGGGACCGGAGGAGGCGATCCGCAACGCGGGCCGGCTCCTGCAGGCGGGCGCCGAGGCCGTCAAGCTCGAAGGGGGACGCAGCGTGGAGAACACCATCCGGGCGATCGCCCGGTGCGACATCCCGGTGATGGGCCACGTGGGTCTCACTCCCCAGTCCGTGCACCGGATGGGAGGGTACCGGGTACAGGGAAGAGAAGAGTCGCAGCGGCAGCGGCTGAGAGACGACGCCCGGGCGGTCCAGGAGGCCGGGGCCTTCTCGGTGGTCCTCGAAGGGATTCCCGCCGACCTGGCGGGGGAGATCACGGAGGAGCTCGCTATCCCGACGATCGGCATCGGCGCCGGTCCCCGATGCGACGGCCAGGTGCTGGTGATGCAGGACCTCTTAGGCCTGTTCGACGAGTTCCGGCCGAAATTCGTGAAGCGCTTCGGGGAGCTCAAGAAACCGGTGCGGGACGCCGTCCGTGCGTATGCCGACGAGGTGCGGCGCGGGAAGTTTCCGGGGAAGGAGCACTCGTTCTGATGGAGATCTTCCGCCGACCGGGAGAGATGCGGTCGTGGGCAGATTCGCAGCGCGCGGCGGGCAGGAGGATCGGGCTCGTACCGACGATGGGATCCCTGCACGAGGGGCACGTAAGCCTCGTGCGGATAGCCCGGGAGCGCGGGTGCGACGCGGTGGCGGCGACGATCTTCGTCAATCCGGCGCAGTTCGGTCCGGAGGAGGATTACGAAAGGTACCCGCGCGACGAGGCGCGCGACCTGGCGATGTTAAAAGGCGCGGGAACGGCGGCGGTCTATCTCCCCGACGTGGCGGACGTGTACCCGGAGGGGTACCAGACGTACGTGGAGGTGGGGGAGGTTTCGCAGGGTCTGTGCGGCGCGTCCCGTCCCGGCCACTTCCGGGGGGTCGCCACGGTGGTGGCGAAGCTTTTCCTCGTCGGGAAGCCCCACGTCGCGGTCTTCGGGGAGAAGGATTACCAGCAGCTGGCCGTCATCCGTCGGATGACCCGGGACCTGGATTTCGACATCGAGATCGTCGCCGCGCCGATCGTCCGGGAGGCGGACGGCCTGGCCATGAGCTCCCGGAACAAGTACCTCGAAGGGGAGGACCGGAAGGCGGCGCGATGCCTGTACCGGGGGCTGTTCCTGGCGCGCAACCTCTTCCTGGAAGGAGAGCGGGACCCGGCAAGGGTAACGGCCCCGGCGAGGGCGGCGGTCGGGGCGGAAGTACGGGCGACGCTGGAGTACCTGGAGGCGCGGGATCCGTCGACGCTCCTCCCTCTTTCGGGCCATTCGGACCACATGACGATCCTCGTGGCCGCCCGCGTCGGGCCGGCAAGACTGATCGATACCATCACCCTGCAAGGGGGGGAGGCAACATGATACGCACCATGCTCAAGTGCAAGATCCACCGGGCGACCGTGACGGAGGCGGTCCTCCACTACGAGGGGAGCATCACGATCGACGAGACGCTCATGGAGGCGGCGGGGTTGCTGGAGTACGAGCAGGTACACATCTACAACATCGACAACGGCAACCGGTTCTCCACCTACGTCATCCGGGGGGAGCGCGATTCCGGGGTGGTCTGCGTCAACGGAGCCGCGGCGAGGAAAGTGAGCAGGGGGGACCTCCTCATCGTCGCCAACTATGCGGCCTACGACGAGAAGGAACTGGCGAACTTCCGGCCGACGCTCGTCTACGTCGACGAGCAGAACCGGATCACCTCCGTGAAGAGGAAGGTGGCCTAAGAACGGGGACGTTCCTAAGAACTAAGAACAGGGACGTTCCTAAGAACTTTCCTTGCCGCCGTACGACGGCCGGGTCGCCGGACCTTCCCGATTTCGCAGGGGAATCCATTCATCAACGGTCAAGAGCGGGAAGAAAAAAGGAACCGCTGCGGCATCGGTGATAACGGGAGGTGCATCCCTCTATAACGCCCGGTGAGAGGGGAAGGAATGTTTACCTGCTTCGAGGTAGGATGGTCATGACGCCACGTGGGCGTGGGACGATCTACGTGGCCTCCCGCCTCGTCCCGGATGCATCGAAGGAATTCTCCCCCGGCGCCGTGGCCGTGGCCGACGGCCTGATCGTGGCGGCGGGGGCCCCCGCCGACGTGGAGAGGGAGGTTCCTTCGCGTTTCGACCGTGTGGACTTTCCCGGCCTGGCCATCATTCCCGGACTCGTCAATACCCATACCCATCTATCCATCCCACGGCTGGCCGGCCGGGAGGGTATCCCTGCCTCCTCCTCTCTTTCCTTCATGGACTGGATCCTGCGCGTCATCGAGTGGAGGCGGAACGCCCCCCCCGGGGAGTTCGCGGACAATGTCGGTGCGGCGGCCGGGGAAGCGATCTCCGGGGGGACGACGACAATAGGCGAGATCGCCGGTCCGGACATCGCCGCCTACGCTTCTCTCCCCTTGCGGTCGCGGGTCTTCTTGGAAGGGATCGGGTTCCACCCCGAGGTTGCCGGCACCGTCCTTTCCTCGGTAGAGGAGGCCGTTACCCGGATCGCCGGCTTCTCCCGGGCCGGCGGGATGCTTGCGCCGGGGATTTCCCCCCACACGCTGTACACCGTCGGGCCGGACCTGTTGCGGGGACTCGCGGGCTTAGGCGCGCGACTGGGCCTTCCTCTCGCCCTGCACATGGCCGAATCGCCGACCGAGATGGAGTTTCTGGCAACGGGGGAGGGGGAGGTGTCGACCCGCCTCTACCCGGCGGTGGGGAAAGACGTCTCCTTCTTCCGGGGAATAGGGGAGCCGATCCCCGCGTACCTGCGCAAGGCAGGGATTTTGCGGGAAGGTTTGATCCTGGTGCATAATGTCCACCTGTCCCGCGGGGAAATCGACGAGTTGCGATCGGGCGGCGCGGGGTTCGTCCTCTGCCCGCGCAGCAACGCCGCGCACCGGAACGGGACGCCGGATGTGACGCACTTCGTGGACGCCGGGATCTCCTTCGCGCTCGGGACCGACAGCCTCGGTTCGGTCGGCTCCTTAAGCATGTGGGACGAGATGCGCGAGGCTGCCAGGCTCTACCGGGGCGACTTTTCCGGGGAGGAACTGTGCCGGTCCCTCTTCCACGCGGCCACCGAGAACGGCGCCCGTCTTCTCGGGCTTTCTTCCGGGACGCTCCTCCCCGGCACGCCGGCCGATTTCGTGGCGATCGACGACCCGGACTGCGGAAACGCGGGAGGGGAATTCTTCCGGATGGTGGACCGGGTGGAGGACAGGGATGTGCGGCTGACCGTCATCGCCGGCGAAAGGATCCACGAGCGGCCCTGAAATGGAAAAGACCCTGACGGAGAAGACGATCGCCACGAACCGGCGTGCCCGGCACGAGTATCACATCCTCGAGAATTTCGAGTGCGGGCTGGTGCTCCACGGCTACGAGGTGAAGTCGATCCGGGAGGGGCGCGTCAACATCCAGGACGCCTACGGGACGGTCCGGGGCGATGAGGCGCACGTCGAGAACATGCACATCACCCCCTATTCGCACGGGGACCAGCGCGTCATCGATCCGCTCCGTACCCGGAAGTTGCTCCTCAAGCGGAAGGAGATCGATTATCTCGTCGGGAAGACCCGGGAGCGGGGACTGGCCCTCATCCCCCTGCGGCTCTACCTGAAGGGGCCGCGCGTGAAACTGGAAATCGGTCTGGCCCGCGGCAAGAAACTGTACGACAAGCGGGAGGACATCGCCGCCCGGGACGCGAAACGCGACATCGAGCGCGCCACCAGAGGCAGGGCGAAGTTCCGGGACCGCGGTTAGCCGTTCCCGTCCCGTTCCGCCGGGTCCGTAAGCCCAGGGAATGGGGTGTTTCTCCGTCCGGGGGAAGATGGTATCCTGTAAATCACGGGGGCGAAACGGTTTCGACGGGGACGTCGATGCTCCCGGGTTGCGTGCCGAGGCCCCGCGGACCTCGTAAAAAGCGGGAACCAATAGTCGCCAACGACTATAGCTACGCTTACGCGGCCTAACTAGCCGCGTACGTCCGACCGCCGATTGCCCGTGTAGGCGGAAGGGCGTCGCCCTAACGGGATAGCCCAAGTCCCCCTCCCGGGGGGAGGAAGGGCGAAATTCAAGCCGGGATGGTCTGACGGGAACCCTGCCGGCCGGGGTCTCCGAGGACGAGAACGAAAAGACCGGAAACGCACGTAGTAGCCCGGAGTAAAGATTCTTCGGACGGGGGTTCGACTCCCCCCGCCTCCACCAGTTGAAAATCCAGCCAAGTCCAATGCAGCACGAAAAGCCCCGGAAAAACGGGGCATTTTCTTTGTGTATGGTCTGATGCCGTCCGAGGAAAAACATGTACGTCGTCAGAAGAAATGGCAGTTTTCAGGGTCTGAGTTAAGGTACGGTTTTCCCCCGTCCGGTCCCTGCGGTTGATGGTTGATCACCCTGCGCCGGGATAGGGTTTCTCGCTTTAGTTTCTCCCGACGCGTCAGAATCGACTCCCGCCGTCCATAGTACACATCATCCGGCGTCACGTTGCCAAGCGCTTCGTGATACCGGCGCTGGTTGTAGAAGGCGATGAACCGGCTGATCTCCTCCTCCAGCTCTGACGGCGTTTCCCACGTGAACAGGTTCACCTGCTCCTTGCACGAGCGGTGATACCGCTCGATCTTGCCGTTGGTCTGCGGGTGGAACGGCGAGGCGAAGATATGGCCGATCCCCTTGGCCTCCAGGTAGGCGCCGAAGGGCTTCGAGATCAGCGCCGCGCCGTTGTCCGACAGAAGCTTCGCGCGGTTTTCGACGGGAACCTGGGCCATCCCCGTCGCCTCGCACGCCAGCTCCACGACCTCGCTGAACGCGTCCGCATCCAGCGCGTTCTGGAGCTTCCACGCCAGGATCCTGCGGCTGTAATCGTCCAGCACCGAGATCAGGTAGTACCAGCCCCAGTTCTTGACCAAGAGGTACGTCGCGTCCGTCTGCCACATCTGGTTGGGCCGCCTCGTCTTTACCCGGTATTCCGCCGACGCCTGGAATCGCCGCGGTTCTTTCGACTTGATCCAGCCCGCTTCTTTGAGGATTCGGTACACCGTCGATTTGGAGACGGTAAACCCGCAATGGTCCACGATGTGGCAACCGATCTCCCGGCTCGACCACTCCGGATACAGCAAGGCGACGTGCAAGATCTTCGCCCGCTCCTCCGGCAGCAACTGGTTCCAGTTCCGCTCCCGGTGGGGCTTGCGGTCGTGAAGGGATTCCCGACCGCCCGTGCGAAACCGCCTCCGCCACCGGTAATACGTCGACGGGGAGATCTCCAGTTTCGTCAGCGCGTCGGCGACCGGAACCCCCGATTCCTCGACGCTACGCAAGATCTCCAGCTTCTTCTCCGCGCTCATGCGTGCGTACCGGCGACACCCTACATGCCCAGGCTTTTTTTATACTTCATCGTCTCAAGGACCGATTCCGCCAGCGCCTTCTTCAGCGTGGCGTTCTCGTCCTTGAGAGCCCGGACCTCGTCCGTCGTCGCGTCCCGCTGCGTGTCCCGGGTCAGCCCGTTCTTTCCCGCGTCCAGGAACGCCTTCGACCAGCGGTAGTACATCGTCGGGGCGATCCCTTCTCGACGGCACAGCTCCGAGATCGGGATCTCCCCCCGCAACCCTTCCAGGACGATCCGGATCTTCTCCTCCGCCGTGTACTTCCTCCGCGTTGCCTGCCGAATCTTCGCCACCACGTTCATTCCCATCGAAAGGCTCCTTTCCGGCTGCCTCACAAGGCAACCTTCGCGGAACCCGACGGGCCTGTCAAGATTCCAAGGAACCCAACCCCGAAACCCAAAACCTGTACCTTAAGATTCGGAACCCTTATGTGCCACTTCTTAAGACGGCGCACACCCTGATACTCCCCGGCAGGGCGCCACGTCGTCCTTCTACCGAAAGAATCTCCCTCGCATAGCGGTTTGCTGAGTTGCGACACCGTGGTCGGTCGTCGCTGTAATAAAAAATATTTTCATCCCCTCTATAGCTTCGATGTCTCTTCGAGATTTCAAGACGACTCCTAAGACATACAAAAAGTTCACCAAACACGCTGATGCCATCGGCATTGTGATCGCAATCACAGTTTCTGGACAATCAGCAGTGTGACCGCAATCACGGAATCCTCGAGCATTCAGAAGGGCCGGCGATTTTTCGCCGCGTCCTTTTCATATTCGTAATTCAAGATCCATTGAGGCCCCGTTGAATCGCGGCATCCACCAGTCACTGGTTGGTATCTTTGATGTCCCGTACGGCTGGGCCCATCGGAGACCGCTATCCTCCCCTGCACCAATTAGATTCCACTGGTACCGGCCCCGACGTGCGGTGGGCCTGCGAGCATGCCCAGACAGCTCGCAGATTTCAAGGTGGCACGGATATTGATAAGTGTCCGCGGTACAAAGCGGCCGCGTTGCGGCCCAAACTTGGGAGATCGGTCGAAGTGGGGAAGTTTCTTTATGACCCTGGCGTCGCGTGGCTTCACACTTGGTTTCGTCCTGCTCATTCTCTTTGCCCTATTACTGGGAATGGCTTCCCCAGCGATGGGCGCGGAGAAGTTTTGCAGCGATCCTCCGTACTTTGGAGTAATCGACGGCAACAGACATCCTGATCCTGTCCAGATCACGATCGATAGGGATTGCACGTTCCAGAACTTTCCGCAGTCAAACCCGTTGACCTCCACGCTCAACTTTCAAACGAACGACCCTTCGATATACCTCATCATTTTCAACAACGTCTACTACACGGGCAACATGGCGTGCGCCAACATCCCGCACAGGATCTGGTTTTCCAACAGCTCGTATTACGGTTCCAACAACGCTTGCCAGGATCTTTTCATCCCCGTAGAAACGATCGAGAAAAAGAACCCCGCGGGCCAGACTACAGCCGTCGTCGGCGTTCCCTTCACGTACACGCTCACTATCCCGGTCTATAACCTGGGGGGCGGGCCGTCGGTCAATGACCTGCATTCGATCATTATCTGGGACGATCTCACCGCAACCGGTGCGGACCTCACCTATCAGAGCAAC
>JBAUKK010000161.1:0-13604 GCA_049577645.1 Candidatus Deferrimicrobiaceae bacterium | reverse complement strand
ACTCCGATGTATCGGAGGGGGACGCCGGTTTCCTTCGTGACCGAGAGAACCACCCCCCCCTTGGCGGTACCGTCCAACTTGGTGAGTACGATGCCGGTGACCCCGGTAGCCTCCCGGAACGTTTTCGCCTGGGCGATCGCGTTCCGGCCGTTGGTCGCGTCGAGAACGAGGAGCACCTCCTGCGGAGCCCCCGGTATCTCCCTTCCGATGATGCGAACGACTTTCCGCATTTCCTCCATCAGGTGCGTCTTCGTGTGCAGCCTGCCTGCCGTGTCGATCAGAACGACGTGCGACCCTCTCGCCTTGGCTGCCCGGAGCGCGTCGAACACGACGGCGGAGGAGTCGGCTCCCTCCTTGTGGTAAATGACGTCGGCCCCCACCCGCTCGGCCCATACCCGAAGCTGTCCGATGGCGGCAGCCCGGAACGTGTCTCCCGCGGCAAGGAGGACGGGATGCCCGTCTCCCCGGAGATGGTGCGCGATCTTCCCGATCGTGGTCGTTTTCCCGACGCCGTTCACACCCACCACAAGGACGACGAAGGGATAGGGGGGGGCCACCGGGAGAGGGGCGATGCAGGGGGCAAGGGTGTCCGTGACCATCTTTTTCAGTTCCGTGCGAAGAGCCTCGATGTTCGGCATTTCCCCCCGTCGCCATTTCGCCCGAAGCGCCTCCGCATAACTGTTGGCGAGCTCTGCTCCCGCATCCGCCAATATGAGCGCCTCCTCCAGTTCCGCCAGGACGTTTTCGTCCACGGGACCGATCCCGCGGGCGATCGCCTCGACGTTCATGAAGAGAAGCTCGCGCGTCTTCGACAGGCCCGTCTTGAGACGCGAGAGAAAGGATCCGTTTGGTTTGTCGTCGTGGACGGTCATGGGAACCTGTCTCGGGAGGGGCTGTGTCAGGACTGGAAGTTCACCGAAACCACCTTGGAGATTCCCGGCTTTTCCATGGTGATTCCGTAGAGCACGTCGGCGAGTTCCATCGTCCGCTTGTTGTGCGTGATGAGGAGGAACTGGTAGTTCGACGACATCTCCCGAACGATCGAGTTGAATCTGTCGATGTTTGCGTCGTCCAGGGGAGCATCCGCCTCGTCGAGGAGGCAGAAGGGGGAAGGCTTGACGAGGAAGATCGAGAAGATGAGGCTGATGGCGGTCAGTGCCTTCTCCCCGCCGGATAGGAGAGTCAGGGACTGGAGCTTCTTCCCCGGGGGCTGGGCCACGATCTCCACGCCCGAATCCAGAAGGTTCCCTTCGTCGAGGAGCTTCAGGTAGGCCCGTCCCCCCAGGAACAGTTTGGGGAAGATCTCCTGGAACTTCCGGTTGATGGTGTCGAACGCAACGGAAAACCGTTCCCTTGTGGTGCGGTTGATCCTCTGGATCGCCTTGGCGAGGTCTTCGAGGGATTTATCGAGGTCCTCCTTCTGGGAGGAGAGAAAGGAGTGCCGCTCGGCAAGTTCCCTGTGTTCTTCCAGGGACGCGAGGTTCACCTCGCCGATGGCGGTCATGCGGGCCCGGATCTCCCCGACCCGGCCTTCCCAGTCGGCCAGGTCCCCGTCCTCCTCCTCCCCGGCCCCCTCCCGGCCGGCAATCTCCGAGGAATGGACCTCGTATCTCTGGTAGATCGCGCTGTCCAGGTGTTCCATATCCATCTCCACACGCTGGGCCGCAAGCCGCAGGTCCGAGAGGCGTGCGATCCCGTCGGCCTCGTGACGATGCTGCTCTTTGAGCGCCCCCTCCATCGATGCCAGTTGCGCATAGAGCGCCGCATTCTCTTCGAAGTGCCGTTCGATTTCCTCCTGCCTGCCCGCCAGGTCGACGGCGGCGGCCTCGATCGCCTCCCGTCCCTCCTCGCCGGCGTGCTCCAGCTCGCCTGCGGTTATTTCGTACGCGGCGATGCGCTTCCTCCGTTCCTCGACCGTGACATTCCTGCCGTTCCGCGATTCCCGCAGGCCCTCGAGCAGCACCTCGCCGGACCGGAACTTTTCCTCGAGCCCCGTCCATTCGATCTCCGCCGCGTGGAGCTTCGTCCGGACCGCCTCCATCGCGGTCCGTTTCTCCTCCACGAGGGCAACCAGCGTCCTGACGCGTTCCTCTTCCTCTCCCCGGGCATGACCGGAATCCCTCGCGGCATCCTCCGACGCTCTGTGCTCCGCGGTCATCCGACCCAGTTCGGCCTCGAGGTACTCCCGCTCCTGGACGAGCGACCCGAGGATCGTGCGTGCCTGGGACATCGCCACCTCGATCACGGCCCTTCCCTGCTGGGCGCCGGCGTACCGTCCTTTTCGCTCCTCGCGCAGGGAGAACATCTCGGCAAGCCTGTTCTCGAGCATCGCCCGGATACGCCTCGCCTCCTCCACATCCTCCGTCATGCGGGCCGATTCCTCCGCGAGCCGCGCCATCTCCTGCTCGAGTTCCCGAATCTCGCGCTTCACCGCAAAGACTCTCGATTCCCCCTGTTCCTGCGCTCCGCCCACCAGGGTGCCGTCGGCGGTGACCACGTCTCCGTCGAGGGTCACGAAGGAGCTCCAGACC
This sequence comes from Candidatus Deferrimicrobiaceae bacterium, assembly GCA_049577645.1. Lineage (GTDB taxonomy): Bacteria > Desulfobacterota > Deferrimicrobia > Deferrimicrobiales > Deferrimicrobiaceae > CSP1-8. The sequence goes on along the minus strand of JBAUKK010000161.1, from coordinate 11,073 downwards.
CCGTTGCGGTTCCAAAGCCGCAGGGCGCACGGGAGGTCGGACACCAACAGGGTGCTCCCCAGCAGGCCCCGCAGGAGGTCTCTGCACTCTTTCGGGGAGTGCACGACGTCAATGAGGGGGGCGATTACGCCTTCTTCCCCCCCGTACGGAGGAAGTTCCTCCCGTGTCCGCAGGGTTACCGGCACGAACGCACCCCTTCCCTCGCGGGAATCCTTGAGGTACTGGAGGGCGGAGAGGCCGTCCGCGTGGTCCCGGACCACGATCGACTGGATCCGCTCGCCGAGGACCGCTTCCACCGCTCTTTCGTAGGGTGCGTCGGTCTCGATGAGTTCGCCGATCACCCCGAATATCCCCCGTTCGCCGCCGCCGTCGCCGTTCCCTTCCCCGAGGTAGTGGTGCAGGACGGCCCGGACGCCGGAAGAGGCCCAGTCCCGCTGCTCCTGTACCCGGGAGAGGGCCGACAAACGGGATCCCGTCGCCTCGAGCCTGCCTTCCGCCTTCCTGAGGACGTCGACGAGCATGTCGAGGCGGGCGGCCTGTTCGCCATGGAGGGAACCCGTCTCCGCCCAGGCCGTTTCCGCCGAAGCCAGCGCCTCCCTGCCCTCCTCCTCCTCCGCACACGCGCCGGCGAACTGCGCTTCCGCTTTCCGGGCGAGAGCCTCCGCCTCCGCGACCCTGTCATTGAGGCGCGTAACCGCCCTTGCGTTCTCTTCCATCATCTTCTGAATCGACTCCGTCCCGGAGAGGGCGTTCGAGTGAAGGGTTACCCGCACCATGAGGTCGGACTTCGCCTGCTCGGCCCGCGCGTGCGCTTCGCTATAGGCGGCCTGCGCCTTATCCGCTTCCGAGGCCAACGCCGTCCGTTGTTCGCGCGACGACGCAAGATATTCCCGCCCCTTGAGCGCCGCCTCCTCCGCCTCCCCGATCCGGCGGGAAAGTTCGGCGACTTCCCCCCCCAGGGATGCTACCTCCTCCTTCGTCTCGGCGATCAGGGTACGCAGCTGCCGTGCCTCGCGGCTCTTCCCCTCCCATTCCGCCTGTTTCCGTGCGATTTCCTCCTTCAGAGCCGCGTGGCCGGTGCGCAGCGTCCCGAGAGCGGCTTCCGCCTCAGCCAGACGCAACCGTTCCGATTCCCGGTCCGCCTCCAGGGCTGAAATCTCCGCGCGAAGGGAAAAGAGCGCGCGCTCCAGACCGGAAAGGTCCCCCGCGATGCGGGATCTCTCCTCCGAAAAGATACGGTATTTCCGCTTCGCTATCCTGAGGTCGAGCTCGCGAAGTTCGTCCTTAAGCCCCTTGTACTTCTCGGCCTTGCGGACCTGGCGCTCCAGGCTCCCCAGCTGGCGCCTGACCTCGTCGAGGATGTCCCGTAACCGGGCGAGGTTCTGCCGCGTGCTCTCCATCTTCCGCTCCGCTTCCTTCTTCCGGACGCGGAATTTGGCCACCCCGGCCGCCTCCTCGATGATCATTCTCTTTTCTTCGGGCCGGGCGTTCACGATGGTCATGATCTTGCCCTGCTCGATGATGGCATACCCGCGGGCGCCGGCCCCCGTGTCGAGGAACAGTTCGGCGATGTCCTTCAGACGACAGGGAATCCGGTTGATGGAAAATTCGCTTTCCCCGTCGCGGAAGGTTCGCCGGGAGATTTGGATCTCCGAGTAGGACTCGTACCCGGGGGGGGCGATCCCGTCCTCGTTGCTGAAGGTCAGGGAGACCTCGGCCATTCCGAGGGGGCCCGCGGCGTCGGACCCGGCGAAGATCACGTCCTCGAGGGCCTTGCTGCGGAGATAGGAAGGGGCGTGCTCCCCGAGCACCCAGCGGATGGCGTCGACGATGTTCGACTTGCCGCATCCGTTGGGCCCCACGATCGCGGTGATGCCGTCGGAGAAGTCGAAACTGATCTTGTCGTAGAAGGATTTGAATCCGAAAAGTTCCAGCTTCTTAAGCTTCATGAATCCCCTGGGAAGATCCCCCGGAAATATCGTAAAACATCAATATAATGTGTAGGGCTCCCTGCTGGGACCCAATATATGGTGTTTCAACCGGGATGTAAAGGCAAAAAAACGGCCGCCCCGGTCAGGGGGCCGCCGTCCTCCCGGATCGGGATAACCCCTTATATTTTCTTCTTTCCCGCCGGGGCTTTCCCCGTCGCTTTTTCCTTGAGGACCGCTTGGGCTGCCGCCAGGCGCGCGGTGGGCACCCGGTATGGTGAGCAGGAGACGTAATCCAGCCCTATCCGGTGGCAGAATTCCACCGTCTCCGGGTCTCCCCCGTGCTCCCCGCATATCCCCGTCTTGAGGTTGGGCCTGACCGCCCTCCCTTTCTCCAGGCCGATCTCGATCAGTTGTCCCACACCGACCTGGTCCAGCGTGGCGAACACGTCGAAGTCCAAGATGTTGTCAGGACGCCTCGGGTACTTGACACCGCAGGCCTTGCAGGAGAGGTCCTTCCCGAGCTTATCGCCGCATCGCGGGCACAATTCGGAAAAGGCCAGGTAGGTCGGCATGAATTTCCCCGAGTCGTCCCGCGAGAAACCGAATGTCGTCTGCGTCAGTTCGTTCGTCCCGAAAGAGAAGAACTCCGCCTCCCGCGCGATCTCGCCCGCCGTCAACGCGGCCCGCGGGAGTTCGATCATGGTGCCCACGGTGTAGGCGATCTTTTTCCTGTACCGTTTCATCGTATCCGCCGCCATCTGGACGATCAGCTCTTTCTGGGCCTTCATTTCGCTGACCATGCTGACCAGCGGGATCATCACCTCGGGCTGTACCCGGATCCCCTCCCGGTTCACCTCGCACGCCGCCTCGAAAATGGCCCGCACCTGCATCCGGCTGATCTCCGGATACACGATTCCCAGGCGGCACCCCCGCAGACCCAGCATGGGGTTGATCTCGTGCAACTCCTCGACGCGTTCGAGAAGATGCTTCTTCTCCTCGATGATCGAGCGGTCGGCGCGGATCAGCTCGAGCTTCGTCACCTCGACCATCAGATCCTCCCGCCGGGGAAGAAACTCGTGGAGCGGCGGGTCCAGCAGACGGATGGTCACCGGATTCCCCTTCATCTCCCGGAAGAGTCCTTTGAAGTCCTCCCGCTGCATCGGCAACAGTTTCTCGAGGGCCTGCTCCCGCGCTTCCCTCGTCCGCGCGAGAATCATCTCCCGCATGATCGGAACCCTGTCCTCGGCGAAGAACATGTGCTCCGTCCGGCAGAGCCCGATTCCCTGGGCCCCGAATCCCCTTGCCGTCCGGGCGTCGCGCAGGGTGTCCGCATTGGCGCGGACCTTCAGTTTCCGGAAGGAGTCGGCCCACGACATGAGCGTCCCGAACGCCCCGATCATTTTGGGTGCGATGAGGGGGATTTCCCCCAGAATGACTTCGCCCGTGCTCCCGTTCAGGGAGAGGAAATCTCCTTCTCCGATCATCCGCCCGCCCACGACGAACCGATTGGTCGCCTCGTCCACCTCGATCGACTCGCATCCTGCGACGCACGTCTTCCCCATCTGTCGCGCGACCACCGCAGCATGGGAAGTCATCCCTCCCCTGGCGGTGAGAATCCCGCGTGCGGCGTACATCCCGTGGATGTCGTCCGGACTCGTCTCCTTTCTCACGAGGATGACGGCCTTTCCCGCCGAGGCAAGCTCCACCGCCCTGTCGGCGTGGAACACGACCGCGCCGGTCGCGGCTCCCGGGGAGGCGGGCAATCCTTTTGCGATGACCTCCCCTCTCGCCTTGGGGTCGATGACCGGGTGAAGAAGCTGGTCGATGTATTTCGGCTCGAGCCGCATCACCGCTTCTTCCTTCGAGATCAGTTTTTCCTTCACCATCTCCACCGCGATCTTCACCGCCGCTGCGGCTGTTCTCTTCCCGGGGCGTGTCTGGAGCATGTAGAGTCTGCCGCTCTCTACCGTGAACTCGAAGTCCTGGACGTCCTTGTAATGCTTCTCGAGCCTGGCCGTGATCTTCTCCAGCTGTTGGGAGACCCTGGGCATCTCCCTCTTCATGTCCGCGATGCGGCGCGGCGTCCGGGTACCGGCCACCACGTCCTCGCCCTGCGCGTTGATGAGATATTCGCCGTAGAACTCTTTCCCCCCGGTGGCGGGATTGCGTGTGAATCCGACGCCTGTCGCGCAGTCGTTCCCCATGTTCCCGAACACCATCGCCTGGACGTTGACGGCAGTCCCGATGTCGTCCGGTATGTTGTTCGTCTTGCGGTAATACCGGGCCCGATCGCTATTCCACGATTTGAAGACCGCGTCGCGGGCGAGAGCGAGCTGCCCCCGGGGGTCCTGGGGAAATTCCTTCCTTGTCCGTGCCTTGACGAGGGCCTTGAATTTTACACAGACCTGCTTGAGGTTCTCGGCGGTCAGGTCGAGATCGGCCGCGGCCCCCCGTTTCCGCAAATTCTGATCGAAGAGGTCCTCGAAATGCCCCTTGTCGACACCGAGGACAACGACGGAAAACATCATGAGGAAACGGCGGTAGCAATCGTAGGCGAACCGGTCGTTCTTGGTTTTCTTCCCCAGACCCTGGACCGTCCTGTCGTTCAGGCCGAGGTTGAGGATCGTGTCCATCATCCCCGGCATCGAGAACCTCGCTCCCGAGCGCACCGACACCAGCAACGGGTTCTTCGGCTCCCCGAATTTCTTTCCCGCGGCCCTCTCCAGGCGCCCCAGTTGCAAGGCGATCTCCCGGTTCACGTCGGCAGGAATCTTCCCCTTGTTCTTGTAGTAGAGAGTGCAAACTTCCGTGCTGATGGTGAATCCCGGGGGAACGGGGAGCCCCAGCTTCGTCATCTCGGCGAGGCCGGCGCCTTTTCCGCCGAGGATGTCCTTCATCGCGCCGTGTCCTTCGGCCTTTCCGCCGCCGAAGAAAAACACCCGCTTGATGGGCATTCGCTACCCCCTCCGGTCCTCTTATTTTTCCTGCCCGACGGCTACCCGGGAAAAATCCGCCACCGAGGCGATCAGGCCGGACAGGTTTTTCAGGAGAGCCAGCCGGTTGTTTTTCACCTTTTCCTCCTTCGCCATCACGAGGACCTTCCCGAAGAACGCCGCCACGAGCGGCTGGAGGCTGGCCATCTCGCGGAACACGTCGGCGTACTTCCCGCTCCGGGCCGCGCCATGCACCTTTTCCGATACCTCCCCGAAGGCCTTGTGAAGTGCGCGCTCCTCCTCATGCTCGAAGAGCGCCTCCGACACGTCGAACGGGCCCGAGTACCCCCTCGTGATGTTGATCGCCCTCTTGAACACCTCGGCCAGCGGTTCGAATGCCGCTTCCCGGCGAAACGTGACCAGGGCGGAGAGCCTCGCACGCATGTCCACCACATCGGTGAGCCCCGCCGAGAGGACCGCGTCCACCAGGTCCCCGGGGGTTTTTCGCGACGTCCACAGGTTGACAATCCGCCCGGTGATGAATTCCATCACTTTGCGCTTCACCTCGCCCGCCGGCGATTTGAGTTTTCCGCCGAGGGTGGCGAGCGATTTGTCCACCAGCCCCTCCAGTGGTATCCGAAGTCCCTTCGCCTCGAGGATGGAGAGGATCCCGAGGGTTTGCCTGCGAAGGCCGTACGGATCGGCCGTACCGGTGGGAATCAGTCCTACCCCGAAGCACCCGCATACCATGTCGATCTTGTCCGCGATGGCCACGGCGGCGCCCACGTCGGTTCCCGGCAGTTCGTCGGACATGCCCTTGGGGAGATAGTGCTCGTACACCGCCTGTGCCGTTTCCTCTTTCTCCCCGGTTTTGCGTGCGTAATCACGCCCCATGCTCCCCTGAAGCTCGGGAAACTCCTTGACAACCCCGGTCGTGAGGTCGGCCTTCGAGAGGATCGCGGCGCGCCGGCACTCCTCCGCCTTATCGGGAAATCCCGCCGAGGCGACGTACGCCGCGATCTCGGCCATCCGCTCCACCTTCTCCCAGTACGTCCCCAGGTCCGCCTGGAACAGAACCTTCTTGAGCGCCTGGCCCCGGTCGAACAGCGACTGCTTCAGGTCGTCCTGGTAGTAGAACTCCGCATCCGACAGGCGGGCGCGTATTACCCGCTCGTTCCCGACCACCACCACCTGGTTGTCGGGGACGATCATGTTCGAGACGAAAGCGAAACCGGGGAAGAGATTCCCGCGCTCGTCCTCGAACACGAAATATTTCTGGTTGTTGCGCATGCTGGTGATAAGGATCTCGCGGGGAAGGGCCAGGTATTTCTCCTCGAACCGTCCCACCAGGACCACAGGGTACTCGACCAGGTTGGCGACGGTTTCCACGAGCGGCTCGTCCTCGACCCATTTCTTCCCGATCTCTTTCTCCGCGTCCCTTATCCCGGCGCGGATCTTCTCCTTGCGGACCTCGAGGTCGACGAACACCTTCGCTGCCGCAAGCTTGTCGACATACTCCTCCGTAGAGGCGAGAGGGATCGCGTCGGGCGCGAGGAAGCGGTGTCCGTACGTCGTGGCCCCCGCCGTCACATTTCCGAACGACAACGGGATGACCTTCTCGCCGAAGAGGGAGATGATCCAGTGCACGGGCCGGGCGAAACGGACGTCCAGGTCGGCCCACCGCATCGTCTTCTTGAAGGGAATCGTCGGAATCCAGTCCGAGACGAGCTGGGGGAGAATGTCTTCGACGGGTCTTGCCGCCTCTTCTTTCACGTATCCGAGGTACTCTCCCCGGTCCGTCTGGAACAGCTTCATGTCGGAGACGGCCACCCCCTGTCCCCTGGCAAATCCCTCCGCCGCCTTGGTCGGCTTCCCGGAAGCGTCGAAGGCAACGCTCTTGGGAGGACCCAGAACGGTCTCCTCCGCACCCTTCTGCCGGTCCTCCAATTCCCGTACGATATATGTCAGGCGGCGGGGAGTGCCGAAGATATCGACCCGGCGGAAGGAGAGCCTCCCCTTTTTCAGAACCTCGGCGAACTGCTGTCCGCCGTACCAGAGTGCGGGACCCACGAATCCTGCGGGGAGCTCCTCGCACCCGATTTCCAACAAGTAGTCTCGTCCCATTTCTCTCTTCTTCCTGATCGACGGATTCTCAAGCGGAAAACTTGTTCAGCAACGGGTACCCCTGCTCCTCGCGGGACTTCAGATACCCGGTCGCGCATAGCCGGGCCAGGTTGCGCACCCGGCCGATATAGGAAGTGCGCTCCGTTACGGATATGGCCCCGCGCGCATCAAGCATGTTGAACGCGTGGGAACACTTGAGGCAGTAGTCGTAGGCCGGGAGAACGAGATTTTCCCTTGTCAGGCGCAGGCACTCCTTTTCGTACATCTGGAACAGCGAAAAGAGCATCGGGATGTCTGCCGACTCGAAATTGTACTTCGAGAATTCGATCTCCCCCCGGTGGTGCACGTCGCCGTACGTCACGTTGCCGACCCACTTCAGGTCGAACACGTTCTCCACGTTCTGAAGGTACATCGCGATACGCTCGATGCCATAGGTGATCTCCCCGGATACGGGCTTCAGATCAATCCCGCCGCACTGCTGGAAATAGGTAAACTGGGTGATCTCCATCCCGTCCAGCCATACTTCCCACCCCAGCCCCCAGGCTCCGAGGGTGGGGGACTCCCAATCGTCCTCCACGAGACGGATGTCGTGTTTCAGGGGGTCGATGCCGACCGCCTTGAGGGAGTCCAGGTACATTTCCACGTAGTCGTACGGGCAGGGCTTCATGATGACCTGGAACTGGTAGTAGTGCTGAAGCCGGTTCGGGTTCTCCCCGTATCGGCCGTCGGTCGGGCGGCGGGAAGGCTCGACATAGGCGGTGTTCCACGGCTCCGGGCCAAGCGCCCGAAGGAAGGTCGCCGGGTTGAACGTCCCGGCCCCCACTTCGATGTCGTAAGGCTGGTGCACCACACACCCTTTATCCGCCCAGAACTGTTGCAGGGCAAGGACAAGGTCCTGGAAAAGCACTGCGTCCTCCCGTTCGAAAAGTGATACGGTTACATATCATCCCCTGTACGGGGCTGTCAAGGAATATCGTTATAAAAACAAGGGTTTTACGGTTTTCGGCCTGAGGAATCGACGCCCAGACTCCGGAAGCAAACCCCAAGGCTCCACTCGAGGTATTTTGGTATAACCACCTGTAATTCTTCAAGAACAGATTCGGGAATTCGGACTCGCCCGACGGTGGCAGGGGAAGACGCCTGGAGGGCCCGCCATGTCCGGACCGCCCCGAGGGAGAGGGGATTGCCACCTTTCCCGGAGCATGCTCCACAGTAGAGCCTACCCTCGGAGACGACGAACCGGAAGGACCCACTTTCCGCCCTGCCGCACCGAAGGCACCCCGACAACTCCGGTCCCCATCCCCCCAAGGAGAGAAAGGCGGCTTCCGCTTTCCTCCCGACGGATACGGGGGACTCCCCCCCGGAAAGGGACCGGAATCCGGCCAGGAGGAAGGCGAATGCCTTCGTTTTGTGTCCGGACTGGGGGAAGAGCGACGAGACGAGCTCCAGCAGGTAGTCGGCGTACCGGACCCTGTCCCAGTCCGCCACGATATCCCAGAAGGAAACGAGGATCGAGGCCGACGTGAGGATCGGCATCCTCCGCGGCTCCTCCGTCCAGGCCACCTCGAGGAGAAAGTACTTCTGCAGTGCCCCTCCGAAGCGTTTCCGGCTCCGGCGGGCGGCCTTGGCGACGACGCTTACCGCCCCGTCGGTTTCCGTGAAAAAAGCGAGGCGCCTGTCCGCCTCCCCCATATCCACGGAACGTACGAGGAATGCCTGGGAGGACCGGAAGGAACGCCGGCCGACCATCTTCTACCGGCCGTCCGTCGGAGCTTCGACCGGTGCGTTGAGAAGGCGGTCCCGGACCCGGAGGCGGGAACGGAATGGGCGGGGTCGGATCCGGGCGGAAAGGTCCTCCTTGGTTTTCAAGCATCCTCCCCCACGGCACTCCGCATCACCGGAACGGGTTCCCCGTCGGCACCCTACTCGCCCAGCGTGATCTCCTTCACCTGTCCTTTTTCCCCGAAGGGCGGAAGCAGGTTCCCGTTCAGTGTGCCGATCACGCCCCCTGCGTTCCCGATCTTCAGGTAGATCTTTCCCCGGGCTTGAATGCTTATGCGGTCCCCCGGATACAGCATGACGTCGACGGGCTCCGACCCGTCGTGGCGGTACATGATCCACGTCAGTTCCCTTGCCTCCAGGAACAGCGACGACAAGGTGTGGGAGGGAGCAGAGGCCGGTCCGCTTCCTCCCACGGCGGTCACCGTTTTCTGCTCGGGGACAGGGGGGGGCTCCGCCGCCGGGTGGCCACTTCCCGCCACGTTGTCGGACGGCGGGGGGGGGATGGCGGCCGGAACGGGAATCGGGATGGGGATAGGAGGGGACGTCTCCGCCACCTCGGGAGGGGAAGGGGGGCGAAGCGTCGTTCGCCTCGCGTACCAGGCGAGAAATACGCCGATCACAAGCACCGCAACGGTGGCGATCGTGTACGCCGTACGGCGGCTTCCCCGACGGCGCTCGCGCTCCAGCCACTCCGGCTTGGCTTGAAAAGGCGTTTCATCGACCGACCGCTTTTGGAGGAAAGCAAAATATTCCAACAGCACCGGATCGGCATCCACCGAAAGGAAGAGCGCGTAGGCGCGAATGAATCCGGAGGAAAAGACCTTGGGCGGCCACCGGGAGTAGTCTGCTTCCTCCATGCCCCGCAGGTACCTCCGGCTGATGCGCAACTCGAGGGAGGCCTCTTCGATGGTCTTGCCCATCTCCTCCCGACGCTTCCTCCAGTCCGCTCCCGCTCCCATTCCCGCCACCCTACCTCTTTCCCTGCTCGAGAACGTTGAGGTACCCCGCCGCCTCCGCCCGGATCGCGGGATCTTCCGAGATCGCCATGGCTTTCCGGAACGCCTCACGAGCCTCCCCGGTTCGGTTAAGCCGCAGGTACAGGCGGCCGAGATCCATCCACCCGGGGGCATGGGAGGGCGCCACATCGACAAGCCGTTCGAGGGTCCGTGCGGACTCCTTCCACTCCCCCTTTTCCGACTGGACCATCGCCAGTCCCCGGTACGCTTCCGCAAACGACTGGTTCAGGGCGATAGCCCGCTGGTACATCTTTTCCGCCTTGGGCAAATTCTTCAGGCGGGCGTACTCCCGCCCCATGTTGTAATACCCGTATTCGGGCGTGGGGTAGAGAACGTTCGCGACGGCCTTTTCATATTCCCGGATCGCCTCTTCGCTCTTGCCCTGGAGACCCAGGAGGTTTCCCAGGTTGTTGTGGGCTTCCGCGTAGTCCGGTTTCTTCCGGATCGCGCTCCTCAGGTACTCCTCCGCCTTTTCCAGGTCTCCCCGTCTCTGGTAGGCAAGACCGAGCGTCATGTCGATCTCGGGATTTTCCGGATCCAGCTCCGAGGCCTGCGTAAGCTCGCGCATTGCGGCAGGCATGTTGCGCTGTTCCAGATAGGTGACCCCCATCTGCATCCGGGCGGACGCCTCTCTCTTCATGTCCGCCGTCGGTGCCGTACAGGAGAGGAGCATCCCGCCCGCCGCCGCGAATGCCACCGCTACGATCCGAAATCGCGCGCCCCGGGTCACCGGTACTTCCCGATGAGAAGGGATAGCCGCTTTCTCGCGGCCGCCGGGATCTTCTTCGGGTCCGTGATGATGGCGTACCGGAGCGTCTCCCCGCACCCGCAATCGCCCTCCCCGGGGAGGCGTCCCGCCACCTCGCGGACAATCTGCTTCGAGTGTTCCACGTTCCGCCGGATGATCGCCAGGACCGCCTCGATGGAGACGTCCTCCTCGCTTTCGTGCCAGCAATCGTAGTCGGTGGCCAGGGCCAGGGTGGCGTAGCAGATCTCCGCCTCCCGGGCGAGCTTCGCCTCGGGCATGTTCGTCATGCCGATCACATCAACACCCCAATTCCGGTAGATCCGGGATTCCGCACGGGTGGAAAACGCCGGACCTTCCATGCAGAGATACGTGCCCCCCCGATGGGTACGTCTTACGACCTTCCTTGCGGAAACGTAGGCGATTTCCGTGAGAGACGGGCAAACGGGATCGGCGAAGGGGATGTGCCCCACGACACCGTCCGAGAAAAACGTGTTGGGCCGGAACCGGGTGTGATCGAAGAACTGGTCTACCACCACGAT
>JBAUKK010000160.1:0-4419 GCA_049577645.1 Candidatus Deferrimicrobiaceae bacterium | reverse complement strand
CAGCTGCTGGACCGCTTCGGCCTGTGCGTGGAGGTTTCCGGGGAGAAGGAGATCGCGCTGCGGAAGCAGATCGTGGACCGGGTCCTCTCCTTCGAACGGGAGGAGCCCGGGTTCCTCGGAGAGTGGGCCGCGAAGGATGAGGCCCTCCGGGAACAGCTCGTTTCGGCCCGCCGGATGCTTCCCTCGGTCCGCGTTCCCGACGACGTCCTGCAGGCGGTGGTGGAGGTGGTCTCGGAGCTGGGAGTCGCCGGCCATCGGGGGGACATCACCATCCTTAAGAGCGCGAAGGCCCTTGCGGCGATCAAGGGGATCGAGGTCCCCGACGAGGAGTGTCTGGCGGAGGCTTTTCGGATGTCGCTCCCGCACCGGCTCAAGGAGGACCCGTTCGAGGAGACGGCGACGGGCCAAAAGCGCCTCGATGCCGTCCTCTCCCGTTTCGGCGTCCAGGGCCAGGGGCGGTGACTCTCCTTTGAAGCCCGGAACGCCTGACGTCCCCGGGAAGGTGCGGGAGATCTTTCTACGGGCCGCCTTCATAGACGACCTGGGGATACGGCTCAACGACCTGGGGGCGGGCTGGTGCGAGTCCGCCCTGGAGGTCCTTCCCAAACATCTGCAGCAGGATGGGTACGTCCACGCGGGGGTGCAGGCGACGATGGCCGACCACACCGCCGGAGGAGCCGCGGGCACGCTTGCCTCGGAAGGGGAGATTATCCTGACCGTCGAGTTCAAGATCAACTTCCTGCGGCCCGCGCTGGGAGAACGTCTCCGTTGCCGTGCGGCGGTCCTGAGGCAGGGCAGGACCCTCAACGTGGCGGAATCGGAGGTCTATGCGCAGTGCGACGGGAACGAGAAGCTGGTGGCCAAGGCGATGGTCACCCTGGCGCTGGTACCTGCGGCGCCCATGCCATCCGGTCACGGGAGAGGGACATGAGAGAGGACGGGCGCTGGACGGCCGTGTTGACGAGACTGGAGGGGCTTTTGGACAGGGCCGGACGACTATTGGATGGCTTGGGCCCATCCCTTCCCCCCGACCCGGCCGCCTTCGAGAGATATTGGGCTTTCCGCTGGGAGAAGCACGGAACGATCGGAAAGCTCGCGCCGATCGCACATCCCCACCTGGTGGACCTCGATGATCTGGTGGGGATCGACGACGCCAAGGAGGTTCTCGTCCGGAACACGGCGCAGTTCGTGGCCGGGAACCCGGCGAACGACGTCCTCCTTTGGGGGGAACGGGGAAACGGGAAGTCATCATGCATCAAGGGGCTTCTTGCGCGGTTCGCTCCCGGCGGCCTGCGGCTCGTGGAGGTCCGGCGCTGGGACATGCTGAGCCTGTCCGCCCTCGCTGCGATGCTTCGGGACGTCCCGTTCCGGTTCGTCGTGTTCTGCGACGACCTCTCCTTCGGGGAACGGGAGGACGACTACCGGGTCTTGAAGACTCTGCTCGACGGCGGCCTCGAAGAGCGGCCGGCCAACGTCCTGATCTATGCGACCTCCAACCGCCGGCATCTGATGCCGGAACCGATGTCCGACAACACGGGCGTTGGGGAGATCCACCCGGAGGAGGCCGTGTCGGAAAAGCTCGGCCTCGCCGACCGGTTCGGCGTGAGGCTGGGATTCCCCCGATTCGACCAGGAGAGGTATCTTGCCGTGGTCGATCAACTCGCGTCGCGACTCGGTCTGCCCGTGGACCGGGAGCGGCTGCACGAGGAGGCCCTCCGCTGGGCGATGGACAACGGGCATCGCAGCGGCCGCGTCGCGCGGCAGTTCATCGACGATCTGGCCGGCCGGCTCCGTCTCGCCCGGCCCCCGGGGCGGTAAGACGGGCTCGGGTTATCCGCCCCGTTCCCGTGCGTGCGGCTTGATCTCCGGGAACGGCGTGACGTCGGTCGCGTCCATTCCGCGGATACGGAGCACGTTCTCACGTCCCTCCGGCAGTTCCACCGTGTGAAGCGATACTGGGTTCGGTCGATGGGGAGACCGCGTTGCGAAGACGCCCCTTTGCGGTCGGTCCCGGGTGCGGTCGGTTCCGGGTTGTGAATATCGATGATTGTAAATATCATGAAGGTGTACTTCCGGTTTAGCGTGGCAATCTCGGGACCGCGACGGGAGGTGTGCGATGAAGAAGAAACTGAGCTGCAGGGCCATGGGGATGAACTGCGATTTCGTCACCCGGGACGAGTCGGAGCAGAAGATCGTCGAGACGATCGCCGACCACTTGAAACAAAATCACAAGATCGAGTTCACGGAGGAACTCCGGACCAAAGCGAACAACCTCATTCGCCTGGAAGAGGCGTAATCGGGGCGGCCGGGCGATTTTCGAGTTCCGTCCGGCCATGAATTGCATCCTAACCATTCGAACGGCACAATGATTCCGGCGATTCAGTAAAGCTCGTATTTCAGCAGCCGGCAGTCGATCGGGCCGTTCATCAGGGGGAATTTCCGCGATGCCTTGAGGCCGAGATGCTTCGTCGCCTCCGGATTCCCGGAGAGGACGTATGCCGTCCACCCCCTGCACCGTTTCTTGAACGCTTCCCCCATCGCCCGGTAGAACGCCTCGGCCCCCGGGCCCCCTTCCGTCCGTATCCCATAGGGGGGGTTGCACAGGATCGTCCCGGGAGGCCCTTCCGGGACGAACTCCCGGATGTCGAGGGTGCGGAACCGAACGGAAGCGGAAACTCCGGCGCGGCGGGCGTTCCGCAGTGCGCCCCGGACCGCCTCACCGGAACGGTCGGATCCCTCGATCCGCGAGGGGGGAGCCGCCTGCGCCTGCTCCCGCGCCTCGGCGACCATCCTCTCCCACGCCTTCCGATCATACCCGGCCAGGCGCTGGAATCCGAAGGAGGATCGTAATAGCCCCGGTGCCCGGCCGGCGGCCAGCAGCGCCGCCTCGATGGGGATCGTCCCGGCTCCGCATGCCGGGTCGACGAGGGGGGTTTCCCCGTCCCAACCGGTCAGGAGAACCATCCCGGCGGCAAGCGTCTCCCGGAGCGACGCTTCTTCCGGGTCGCCCCGGTATCCCCGACGGTTCAGGCTTTCCCCGGACAGGTCCAGGGAAAGGGTGCAGGCATCCCGAACGATCCGCAGATTGATCCGCACATCCGGAGCGAGCAGGTCGACGTCGGGTCGGGCCCCGCACGTTTCCCGGAACCGGTCCGCGACCGCATCCTTTGCCTTCTGGGCAGCGAAGCGGGAGTGGGTTATCCCCGAGTCGCGCACCGTCGCGTCGAAGGCGATCGATTTGTCGACCGGAAAGATCTCCGGCCAGGGGACGGCCTTCACACCCTCGTAGAGCGCGTCCGGCGTGGGAGCCGCAAAATCCGACAGGAAAAGGAGAACGCGGTTTGCCGTCCGCAGCCTTAGGTTTGCCCGGTAGCCCAGCGCGGTGTCCCCGGAAAAGGAAACCCCTCCCGTCACCGCCGCGATCTCCTTCCCTCCCAGGGTCCGGATCTCCCCTGCCAGGATGGTCTCGAGTCCCTTGCTCGTGGTGGCGAAGTAGCGACGGGTCGACATCCTGTCATCATACGTGGGCGGGGACACTCCTCCAACCGTACTACCGACAACCTCGAGGAATGTCCCCGGTGTTCTCCGGAAGTGTCCCCCGCCCGCCGACCTGTGATACATTGAAAACATCAAGAAAACAGGGGGGATTCGGATGGCGATTACCAGGGAAGAGGTGTTGCAGGTGGCCCGGCTCGCCCGGCTGGCGCTCTCCTCGGCCGAGGGGGACAAGATGAGAGAGCAGCTCGGCGACATCCTCTCCTATATCCGGCAGCTCGACCGTCTCGACACCTCGGGAGTCGTGCCGACCTCCCACGCCATCGAGATGGGAACTCCCTTTCGCGACGACTCCGTCCAGCCCTTCGGGGAGAAGGAGGAGATTCTGAAGAACGCTCCCGATCGGGAAGAAGACTTCTTCCGCGTACCCCGGATCATCGAGGACTGAAACGATGGCAGGCATTCCCGTGCACGCATGGACCCTTCTCGAGGCCGCGCGGGCTATCCGCGACAAGGAGATCTCCTCGCGGGAACTCACCCGCGCACTTCTTTCCCGGATCGAGCGGATCGATCCGCGGATCCGCGTTTACATCACGGTTCTTCCGGAGGCCGCGATGCGTGAGGCGGCTGCCTGCGACGAAGAGATTGCGGGGGGACATCTCCGGGGTCCGCTGCACGGCGTCCCCGTGGCGCTCAAGGACATCTTCTGCACGAAGGGGATCCGCACCACCTGCGGAAGCCGGATCCTCGGCGATTTCAATCCGCCGTACGATGCCACGGTCACGAAGAAGATCCGGGAAGCCGGGGCGGTTCTCCTGGGGAAGCACAACATGGACGAGTTCGCGATGGGGTCCTCGACGGAGACGTCGTGGTTCGGCCCCACGCGCAACCCGTGGGCGACCGACAGAATACCCGGAGGTTCCT
>JBAUKK010000159.1:0-11724 GCA_049577645.1 Candidatus Deferrimicrobiaceae bacterium | reverse complement strand
TGGGAGAGCGCCTGAATGGCATTCAGGAGGTCGTCGGTTCGATCCCGATCAGCTCCACCAGGAATAATCGCAAGGGGTTGACCGGCAGCGGTTAGCCCCTTGCTTCCTCCCCACTTTTCCGTCTCCTCCTTCCGTTGCAATGCCAGGCCGAGCCATTCGTGCATCCGGCGAATGTTCCCGGACAGGTACCAGCGCCCGTTGGCGAAAACTCCGTAGTCGGATCCCGCCATCGCGCCCCTTCTCCCGGGCGGTCAGGAGGATGGTCGTGGCGGTCAGGGTCCCCGATTCAGAAGGGGATTTTTGTTACACGATCCCCCTTACGCAACCGGTCCGCGGCCGTGATCATGTTGAAGGGCGTAGGCCTGCCGATCGTCACCGTCACCCGGTCGCCGGTCTTGAACTCCCCGAGGTTGATCCCGGCGTCCCGGTCGACTTTGTAGTTCCAGGGCACCCCCTTCCCGTCCTTTACGGTAAGGGTGCGGTTCGTCGTGTCCAGCCTCACGATCGTGCCGACGACGGTCCTTTCCTCCGCGAGTGCCGGGACCGCACCCATTGCGAGGAGGAAGGCTCCCAATGCCGGGAGGAACAGCGCGCGGCGCACTCTCATCCCTCCCCTGCGTTCCGGATTGGTCTTCCCATCGGCCATCTCCTTGCCGGTGTCCGGCCCCCTGCCATAAAATAGTGTACTCCTTGTACCCCCGGGAGCGGAGTCCTCACCTCCCACTTGTTTTCGCGCCTTTCCTGTTGTCTATTGGTATGTCGGGATTGCGATACCACGAGAAAAGGATGACCGTATGAAAATCCGGGAATTCCACGTCCGCCCGAATCTTCCTCCCGAACTGAAACCGCTCCAGGAGATCGCGATGAACCTCTGGTTCTCCTGGAACTGGGAGGCTGTCCAGCTGTTCCTCCGACTGAATCCCGACCTCTGGGAGAAATCGTACCAGAACCCCGTCCTCATGCTCGGTTCCCTCTCCCAGGAAGAGCTGGAGGAGGCGGCCCGCGACGAGAGCTTCGTGGCCAACGTCAGGAGGGTCCACCAGAACCTGGTCGACTACCTCAAGGCGCCGGGATGGTTCCGGGAGGAGCACGGGGAGGAGAAGGAGTTCCAGGCAGCGTACTTTTCCTGCGAGTTCGGGATCGACGAGGGCCTTCCGATTTACTCGGGGGGCCTGGGCGTCCTTTCGGGGGACACCCTGAAGTCGGCCTCCGACCTCGGTCTGCCGCTGGTCGGGGTGGGGCTTCTGTACCAGAAAGGGTATTTCCGCCAGATTTTGAGTCTCGACGGTTGGCAGCAGGAGCTCTACCCGGACAACGACTGGTACAACATGCCGGTCACGATCGAGCGGGACGGCAACGAAAAGGCGCTCCGGATCGAGGTGGACCTGGCGGGGGAAAAGGTCCGGGCGAGGATCTGGCGGGTCCAGATCGGCCGCGTCCCTCTCTATCTCCTGGACACCAACGTGAAGGAGAACTCCCCCCGCGCGCGGGGGATCACGGGCACGCTCTACGGCGGGGACCGGGAGATGCGGATCCGGCAGGAGATGATTCTCGGGATCGGGGGGGTCCGGGCGCTTGCGGCCCTCGGGATCACGCCGACCGTCTACCATATGAACGAGGGGCACTCGGCGTTTCTCGTGCTGGAGCGCATCCGGGGGCAGATGGCGGCGCACGGCATCTCGTTCGCCGAGGCGCGGGAGCAGGTGTTCGCCTCCAACGTCTTCACCACGCACACTCCCGTGCCCGCGGGGAACGAACTGTTCGCCTCGGAACTCGTCCGGAAATACCTCCACCCGATGGCCGAGGAGCTTCGCATGCCATGGCAGGAGTTCCTCGGGCTGGGTCAGCTGGCGTCAAGCAAGACCCCCGACTTCGGGATGACGGTCTTCGCGCTCCACAGCGCAGCGCACGCGAACGGGGTGTCCCGTCTTCACGCGGAGACGTCCCGGAAGATGTGGAGCGACCTGTGGCCCGGACTTCCCGAGCCCGAGGTCCCCATCCACAGCATCACGAACGGCATCCACACCCGGAGCTGGCTGAGCCACGAGATGAGCGACCTGTTCACGCGCTACCTGGGCCCTCGGTTCCACGAGAAGCCCGGGGACCAAACCGTGTGGGATCGTGTGGAGACGATCCCGCCGGTGGAGATTTGGCGCACGCACGAGATCCGGCGGGAGAGGCTCGTCTTCTTCGTACGGAAGTCGCTGAATAAACAGCTGATGCGGCAGGGGGCCGGGGCCTCGGCGGTGCGGGCGGCGGAGGAGGTGCTGAACCCCGAGGTGCTCACCATCGGGTTCTCCCGGAGGTTCGCCACCTACAAGCGGGCGGGGCTGCTCTTCCGGCAGCCGGACAGGCTGGTCCGCCTGCTCAACGACCCGGAACGACCCGTCCAGATCGTCTTCGCCGGGAAGGCCCACCCCCAGGACCTCCCCGCCAAGGAGATCATCAAGTCGGTCATCCATTTCGCCTCCGACCCCCATATCCGGCACCGCCTGGTCTTTCTGGAGAACTACGATATCAACGTCGGGAGATACCTGGTGCAGGGGGTGGACGTGTGGCTCAACACCCCCCGTCGCCCCCAGGAGGCGTCCGGAACGAGCGGGATGAAGGCCGCGGCGAACGGGGGGATCAACGTCTCCATCCTGGACGGCTGGTGGTGCGAGGGGTACTCCCCGGACACCGGGTGGGCGATCGGCGGCGGCGAGGTGTACCAGGACTCCGAGGAGCAGGACCAGGTCGAGTGCGAGGCGCTCTACAACCTGCTGGAGAACGAGATCGTCCCCCTGTTCTACGAGCGGGACAAGGGGGGGATTCCGCGCGAATGGGTCCGGATGATGAAGACCTCGATGCGCAAGCTGGGGGCCTATTTCAACACGCACCGGATGGTCCGGGAGTACACGGAGCGGTTCTACCTTCCCGCCCACCGGATCAGCGTCCGGCTGGAGAGGGATGGTTTCGCCTCCGCGAGGCAGCTCGCGGCCTGGAGGTCCCGTGTAACGTCGGCCTGGTCCCGCGTCTCGATGCGCGTGGACGGGGAGAAGCCGGCCGGCGATCTTCTCGTCGGGTCCCGCGTCGCGGTGGCGGTCCGGGCCGACCTGGGGACGCTCACCCCGGACGACATCACCGTGGAGATTTTCTACGGAATACTGGATACGGCGGGGCAGGTGCGAAACGGGGGGACGATCTCGGCGACGCATGAGGGCCGGGAGGGGAACGAGGATCTCTTCCGCGCCGAAATCCCCTGCCGGGTGAGCGGCCGGTTCGGCTTCTCCGCGCGTATCCTGCCGCGCCACCCCGACCTCGTGAACCCGCTTACGCCTCTGCTCCTGACCTGGGAGTAGAAAGCGGGGGCGAGTGCACCGGCCATCGCGGGGCCGGCGGCCTGACGGTGGCTATGGCGATCGCGGCTACGAAAGCCAGCGCGGCGGCGATGAGGAACGCCGCTTCGTAGCTCCTTGTCGCGTCGAAGATCTTCCCCCCCGCCATGGGCCCGATTATCCCTGCGGTTCCCCACGCGGTCAGAAGCAGTCCGTAGTTGTTCCCCAGGTTCCGGATGCCGAAGAAATCCGCCGTCGCGGAGGGGAACACCGCGAGCTGGGAGCCGTAGCAGTATCCGATGAGGAAGACCGATCCGAACAGCAGGGGGGCCGTTCCCATCCGGGGCTCGAGAAGAAGGAGCAAGGCGGTCACACCCATGGCGAGGGAGAGCGTCCGGGTCCGGCCGATGTGGTCGGACAGCCATCCGGACCCGATCCTCCCGAAGCCGTTCCCCACGGAAAGGATCCCCACGGATAGCGCCGCATCGCGCGGTGAGAACCCCGCCCCTTCCGCGAACGCCGCCAGGTGCCCGATGACCATGAGGCCGGCGGAGGTGCCAAGGGCGTAGGCAAACCACATCCGGTAGAACGTCCCCGTCCGGAGCATCCTGCCGGGCGGGTAATCCCGCGGCGTGTGGAACGAGACCTCCTCCCGTGAGGGGGGGAGCCACCCTTCGGGCCGCCATCCTTGCGGGGGGTTCCTCAGGAAGAACGACCCCGCCGTGGTGACCGCCAGGAACCCGAGGCCGAGGAGGGAGAAGGTGTCCCGCCACCCGTAACGGTGCAGCAGGAAGCCGGCCAGCGGGGCGATCAGGGCGCTGCCCGCCCCGTACCCCATCACCATGAGGCCCGTGACCAGTCCGCGCTTCTCGGGGAACCATTTCATTCCCACCGCGAGGGGGCAGACGTACCCGACGCCGCTGGCAAATCCCACGAAGACGCCGTAGCAGGCATACAGCCACCAGAGCGCATGGGTATAGCGCGAGAGGAAGATCCCCAGGGAGAAGAGGACCGCACCGGTGATGGCCACCGGGGCCGGCCCTTGCCGGTCGTGCCACCGTCCTCCGACCAGCACCCCGAGGGCGATGAAGGCGATCGACAGCGTAAAGGCGAGCGACACCTCGGCTCGGGTCCATCCGAACTCCCGCTGGAGGGGAGCGAGAAAGATGCTGAACGAGTACGCGGAGCCGAAGCACAGGTTCATCGATACCCCGCCCGCCACGCGCCACCACCGGTTCATCCCTTCGGCCTTCTCCCGTAGAGATCCGCGCACCGCGCGGGCGGCATCCCGAGAAGGTAGGCAAGGCGGAGCCCCCACATCAGGAAGATCGTTCGGAGCGTGCCATGCTCCTCCCAGCGCCTCGCGGAAGTGGTGACCGGGACCGGAAGCAGGACCGTCCTCCCCCGCCGGGTGAGACGCCGCGAAAGTTCCACATCCTCCATCAGGGGGATCTCGGGGTAAGCCCCGATCTCTTCGAAGACGTCCCGGCGAAGGAAGATCGCCTGGTCGCCGGTGTAGGCGCGCAACAGGCGGGCGCGCAGGGTGATCATCCGGGCCGTGAGACGAAGCGCGGCCTTTCGCCAAAGGGGCGCGCCCGCCGAGGCCCCGAGGCGTATGGAAAACGCCCCCCCGAGGACGCCCTCCCGCGCCATCGCCTCCCGGACCATCCCGATCGATCCTTTCGCCATCGACGTGTCCGCGTGCAGGAAGAGCAGGACCTCCCCCTTGGACGCCCTCGCCCCGGCATTCATCTGGCGAGCCCGCCCGGGGGGAGAAAGGATCACGGCGTCTGCGATTGGCCGGGCCGCATCGGGAGTTCCGTCCCGGCTTTCGCCGTCCACCACGATCACCTCGTCGGCGCCCGCCTCCCGCGCGGATCGGATGGCCGCGACGATGGTCGCCGCCTCGTTCCGCGCGGGGATAATGACGGAGACCGGCAGCCTGGTCCCGGGAACGGTCATTCGGGCCCCGTGGCGGGGTCGGCGTTTAGGGACGGTTCCCCCCGGAGCCGCCGGACAATGAGGGGAAGGAAGAAGGAAAAGAGCAGGAGCCCGACGGGGAAGAGGACGTCGAACCGGAACAGGTCGCCCGGCCCCTTGTAGGAGGCGATGATTTCTTTAAGGCTCCCGAAGAAGTAGGAGGCGATAACGATGGCGGGCATGGTCCCGAAAAACGTTGCCCAGAAATAGTCGCCGAACCGGATCCGCGTCGCCCCCGCGCCGTAGTTGAGAAATAGGAAGGGGAACCAGACGATGCGCAGGTAGAAGACGAGGGAGAAGCCGTGTTTTTCCGCCTTTCTGTCGAGTTCGCCGAGCTTGCCGAGGAGCAGCCCTTTCGCTAAATCCCTCAGGAAATACCGGCCGAGAACGAAGGAAAGGGTGGCGCCCAGCGTGGCCCCCAGGATATTGCAGATGGTTCCGGTGACCTTCCCGAAGATGAACGCCCCCGCCGCGTTGAAGGGGGTAGCCGGCAGTCCGAGGACACCGAACGTGTAGAGCAGAACGAAGAGTGCCGGCCCGAAGGGGCCCGCGGAACGGACGAGGAGATCGATCCTTCCCACCATCTCCTTTCTTCCCTCCGGGGTGAGAAACCGGTCCCCCAGGGGTGTGAAGAAGAGGAGATACCCCACCGTGCCGGCGAACGCAAGAAAGACGGCAAACTTGATGATTTTGATTCTTTTCCCGATCAAGATCTCCATCCGGGGAATTGTACTATAACGTGCCTCTTCCTGCGGGGAGATCAGACCGGGGTTGTTGCCGTCCGCGGGTCCCCCCTCCCGATCCGTATGCCGCATTGAAGGAGACCGCTCGGGGATTTACAATGGTCCAGGTCCAATTCGTAAGACTTAGGAGGAGGAGATGGCGAAAAGCCGTGTCGGGAAAGTGGTGGCGCTCGTTCTCGTGGTATTCGTGGGAGTCGTATTTTCGGCGGGCTGCTTCGGGAAGTTCCAGTTGACCCGCAATCTGTACGACATCAACAGATCGGTGAAGGACAAGTACCTCCGGAGCGCGGTGACGTGGCTTTTCGTCATACCGTACGGATTGACCGGGTTCCTGGACTTCGCCGTGTTCAACCTGATTGAGTTTTGGAGCGGGGAGAACCCCATCGCCGCCGGACCGCAGGCCCGGGTGTACGAGAGGGGGGACGAACGGGCCGATATGACGATCGCCCGGGAGGGCGGGGCGACCGTCGCGACCATCGGGAAGTATCGCGCGGGTTCCCTCGTTTCCACGCTCCGGATCCGCGATGACGGCGCCGGCTCCGTAACGTCGGAACTTCGCGAGAACGGGAAAGTGTCCCGGACAATGACGGCAACCATGGCGCCGGACGGCTCGGTCACCGTGGCGGAGGATTCGGCCTCCGGTGAGGAGTCTGTCCGGTATTCCCCGACTGCGGTCGCGATCTACCGGGCTCGGGTGGCGCGCCTTGCGGGGCAGGCGGAGGCAGTGCTTGCGGCCGCCGGGGCGGTTCCCGTTTTCTCCCCGGCACGGGTTCCCGCCCGGCAGGGGTGACCCGGCCGAGAGAGGAGGCAGGATAAGGAACGGAAGGGCAGTCCCGGATCCGGTCCGCTATTCCGCCCCGTCGGTTTCGGAATCGGTCGGGGAAGTGGATTTAGAGCGATAGTTTCCGATCCCGGGCCTGGCATCATCCTTGAACTCTCCCCGGAGTGGTTTCCAACAACTCCAGAGAGGAGGGTCAGGAAGATGAAGAAACTGTTGTCTGTGGGTGTTGCACTTGCGTTCGCTGTGTCGCTCGCAACGGTGGCATCGGCCGGAAGGATGGCAGGTCCCGCGAAATCCTTCGAGCAGGCGCAGGCTCCCGGAAAATCGGCCGGGCCGGTAAAGCAGTCGGGGCCCGCAAAGAAGGCGGTGGCCGGGAAGGGGGCGAAGAGGCGCCAGATCACCGGGGTCGTCAAGGCGATCGACGAGAATGCCGGTACCCTGACCGTGCAGGGGAGGAGGGGGTCGGTGAGCCTGAAGGTGGGCGAGAAGGTGAAGCTCGAAGGGATCATGGTCGGCGACAGGGTATTGTCGATGTACTCGGGCGGCACCGCATCGAGCGTGAGAAAGATCACGGCAGGGAAGGTGGCGGCAGGCAAGAAATAACGGCGGGAAAAAACCTGTTGTTGAAACTCCCGGGGTGTGATAACCTTATCTTTTCGTGCGAAGGTAGCCTCCCCCAAAAGGGAAGGACTCCTCGGGCGGGGGGACACAATTCCCCCGCCCTGTTTTTTTGTCGTGAAATTCCGAGGTTTTCCCGCAATTGACTTTTCCCCCTGCCTCTGATAGAGATTGTTTGCCTTGCCCCCCGACATTCGAATCGCAACCACTGGGTAAAGGAGAACAGAAGAGTGAAAATTCTTGCCCTCGACAACTTGCAAAAGGTGGGACTTGACGTATTCGCCAGGGAAGGAATCGAGGTCGACGTCAAAGGGAAGATGACGCCGGAGGAACTGGCCGCGGTCATCGACAAGTACGACGGTGTGGTCGTCCGCGGGGCGACGAAGGCGACCGCCCTGGTCTTCGAGAAGGTGTCCCGGCTCAAGGTGATCGGCCGGGCGGGCAGCGGGACTGACAACATCGACAAGGCGGCGGCCACCAAAAAAGGCGTGGTCGTGATGAACACTCCCGGGGGGAACACCGTCACGACGGGAGAGCACGCCATTGCGCTGATGATGAGCCTGGCGCGCCAGCTTCCTCAGGCCAGCTCCTCGATGAAGGAAGGGAAGTGGGAAAAGAACAAGTTCATGGGGACGGAGCTCACCGACAAGGTCCTGGGAGTGGTGGGTTTGGGCAATATCGGCAAGGTGGTCGCCGAGCGCGGGCTGGGTCTCAAGATGGTGGTGATCGGGGTCGACCCGTACGTGAGCAGGGAGGACGCGGCCAAGCTGGGTGTCGAGCTCGTTTCGCTTGACGAGCTGTATGAGCGGTCCGACTTCATCACGTTTCATACCCCGCTCACGCCTGAGACCAAGAACATGGTGGACGCGGCCTCGCTCGCGAAGATGAAGAAGGGGGTCTGCCTCATCAACTGCGCCCGCGGGGCCCTGGTGAACGAGCCGGACCTCCTGGCGGCGCTGGAGTCGGGGAATGTGAAAGGGGCGGCGCTCGACGTCTTCTCGGTAGAGCCTCCCCCTGCGGACACCCCGCTCCTCAAGCACGCCAACATCATACTCACGCCGCACCTGGGCGCCGCGACGACGGAGGCGCAGGAGAAGGTGGCGGTCCTCATCGCGGAGCAGATCTGCGATTTCCTCAAGAAGGGGACGATCCGCAATTCCGTCAACTTCCCGTCGGTATCCGCGGAGCTGTTGCCCACGCTCAAGCCGTTCCTCGACCTGTGCGAGAAGCTCGGGTCGTTCCATGGGCAGCTCCTGGCCTCCCCGCTCAAGGAGCTGAAGGTGGAGTACCTGGGCGAGGTCGGCAAGCTCACCACGGCCCCGTTGACGATCTCCGTACTGAAGGGGCTCCTCAAGTACCAGACCGAGGAGGTAAACCTCGTCAACGCCCGGATGGTGGCGGAGGAGCGCGGCATCAAGGTGGCCGAGGCGACCGCCGCGAAGAGCGAGGATTACGCGAGCTTAGTCCGGGTGGTCGCGGTGACCGAAGGGGGAGAGATCTCCGTCGCCGGAACCGTCTTCGGGACAACCCCCCGCATCGTGAAGATCAACCTGTTCCCGATCGACGCGGAGCTCACCGGGGGGATGCTGATGCTATCGAACCTCGACGTCCCCGGCGTGATCGGGCGCGTCGGCACGTTCCTCGGCGAGAAGGGGATCAACATCGCGGGTTTCAATCTCGGGCGGAAGGAGCCGGGGGGTACGGCAGTTTCGCTAATCAACGTGGACAACGCGGTTCCGGAAAGGGTCCTCGAGCAGCTGAGCAGGCTTCCGAACATCACCGCCGCGAAATATCTGACCTTCTAGGAAGCGAGGCGAGCGATTGAAGAACATCATCGTTCTCGGCGCCCAGTGGGGTGACGAGGGCAAGGGGAAAGTCGTCGACATCTACTCCGAGTTCGCCGACACGGTCGCGCGCCCCACCGGCGGGAACAACGCCGGCCACACGCTCGTGGTCCGGGAGGAGAAGCACATCTTCCACCTGATCCCGTCCGGGATCCTGCACCCGGGGAAAAAGTGCGTGATCACGAACGGAGTGGTCATAGACCCGAAGGTGCTCCTCTCGGAGATCGACAAGCTCAAGTCCCGCGACTACCTGAAGGACGACGCCCAGCTCAAGGTCAGCTCCCTGGCCCACATCATTCTCCCGTACCACATCGTCCTCGACCGGGCGCAGGAGGAAAAGCTGGGAATCCGGAAGATCGGCACGACGGCCCGGGGAATCGGCCCCTGCTATGAGGACAAGATCGCCCGCACCGGGATCCGGACGTGCGACCTGGTCCACCCCGAAATCTTCGCGGAAAAGCTTCGCGCCAACCTGGAACTGAAGAACTTCCTCCTTACGAATTACTACGGCGCGGAGGGGGTCGACTTCAAGACCACGCTGGACGAGTACCTCGCCTACGGGGAACGTCTCCGTCCGTACCTGATCGACACCTCCCTGTTCCTGAACGAGGAGATCCAACGGGGGGCGAAAGTGCTTTTCGAGGGGGCCCAGGGGACGCTGCTGGACATCGACCACGGGACATACCCGTTCGTCACCTCGTCCAACACCACGGCCGGCGGCCTGTGCACCGGTTCGGGCGTCGCCCCGACGAAGATAAGCGGTGTGATCGGCGTCGCCAAGGCCTACATTACCCGCGTGGGGGGCGGCCCGTTCCCCACGGAGCTGTTCGACGACGAGGGGCAGAGGATCCGGGACCGTGGGAGCGAGTACGGGGCGACCACGGGGCGCCCAAGGCGGTGCGGCTGGTTCGACGCCCCCATCGTCAGGTACGCCCGCCGGCTGAACGCCTTGAGCGGCATCGCGCTCACCAAGCTCGACGTCCTATCCGGGTTCCCCCTTGTCAAGGTGTGCATCGCCTACGAGATCGACGGGTTCCGGAGGGAGGATGTCCCCCTTACCCTCTCCGAGTTCGAGAGGGCGGTGCCCGCATACGAGGAGATGGAGGGTTGGAAGGAGGACCTGTCGGATGCCCGGGAGGTGGGCGACCTCCCGAAGGCCGCCCAGAAGTACGTCCGGAGGCTCGAGGAGCTGACCGGCGTGGAGGTCTTGCTGATCTCCGTCGGCGCCGACCGGAACCAGACCATCCTGCGGAAAAACCCATTCCGCGCTTGACACTTCCGCCCCAGGGTCTTTACCATGGTGTATTTCCGGGGAGCCCATAGCTCAGTTGGTAGAGCATCTGACTTTTAATCAGAGGGCCGCAGGTTCGATCCCTGCTGGGCTCACCACGCACGCGTCCCCATCGTCTAGTCTGGCCAAGGACACCGCCCTTTCACGGCGGCGACGGGGGTTCAAATCCCCCTGGGGACGCCAATCTTTTCCCACCGTTCCTCGCCGGGGATTTGAACCGGAGACGCCGCCG
Source organism: Candidatus Deferrimicrobiaceae bacterium (assembly GCA_049577645.1). Lineage (GTDB taxonomy): Bacteria > Desulfobacterota > Deferrimicrobia > Deferrimicrobiales > Deferrimicrobiaceae > CSP1-8. Next base: position 918 of record JBAUKK010000159.1, on the reverse strand, counting down.
ACGAACAGGAGGGAAAGCGCGACTTTAGGAGCGCGTCAGGCGGCGACGAGGCTGGAAGGGCGATGGCGTAACCGCCGAGCCTCATCGGTCAAATCCCCCTGGGGACGCCAATCTTTTCCCGCCGTTCCTCGACGGGGATTTGAACCGGTTTTCATGGGATTTGAACCGGTCCCGGGGGCCTTTTCCTTTCCTTTTTTTCGGATGACACCTGTCGAGTAACGGCGAAATAATGGATTTCCTCAAGCCGGAAAACCTCCTTCGGTACGGGTACAAGGATTGCCTCCTCTGCGAGGTGGAGCGCAAGGGGGAAGAACCGCGGTGTCTTCGCTGCGTCGGCCAAAGGGACCAGCGAGATCGCCTCCTCTGGGAGATCAACCGGGAAAGAATCCGCCGAAATGCCGGGAGACTGTCCCTGGTCTACCCCGGCGCCGGCCACTTCTATGGCGGCCGCTACCTCACAGGGGCATTCTGGGCCTGCCTCCTCCCCCTGTGTGCAGGGATGGTCCTTTTCGCCTGGGGGGGGCCGACCCTGGGGCACGCGTTCCTGCTGGGCGCCTTCGGGCTGATCTGGTACCTGGCTAGGATCGACGCGGTCCTTGGACCCAAGGAGCCGGCCGCCCCGTGCCAGGCCGCCTGCCCCGCGGACATCAACGTCCCCGACTACATCGCCCTGGTGCGCGAGGGGCGCCCCCTGGAGGCCCTGGCTCTCGTGCACGACAAGCTCCCCTTCGCCGCCTTCTGCGGCAGGGCGTGCCCGCACCCGTGCGAGCAGAAGTGCGTCCGGACAGAATTCAACGCCCCGATCGCCATCATGGCGATCAAGCGGTACGCGTCCGACGTGGGGTACGCCGCTGCGATCCGCCCCTCCTCTCCCGCGGAAGGCGACGGACGGAGGCCGAAGGTGGCCGTGGTAGGGGC
>JBAUKK010000158.1:0-11395 GCA_049577645.1 Candidatus Deferrimicrobiaceae bacterium | reverse complement strand
GAGGAGGGCGGTTTCTTTTCCGGGGAAAATCGGCGGGGAAATGGATGACGGATCTTGCGTCTCTCGCCCTGGAAGGTCTTGCCGCCGCGGGGGTGCCCAGGGAAAACCTCGAGGCAGCGGGCCCCTGCACGGTCTGCTCCCGCTCGTTCCACTCCTATCGCCGCGAAAAATCCTTGACCGGCCGACAGCTAAGTTTTATCTATATTACGGGCGCATTCCCGCAATAGAACTCCCCGTAAGAACAGGATGCCGAATGAGACGATCGTGGCGGAAGGGCGGGAACGCCTTTACCATATACCGGGATCAGACACGTGCGCCAGGCGATTTTCCTTGACATCATGAAACCGCACGGCGGAGAATGAATCGTACGATTAGCCGAGACCTGCCGGAGTCTTTCTACCCATCAACGGAAACGAACACATCGGGAAATCCTACCAGCCTACAATTTCGGGGGAACGTGCATGAATCTGAAAGAGCTGAAAGCGATGCGTATCGGAGATCTCACGGAAATAGCGAAAAGCCTCCATGTCGAAGGAGCCGCAGGCCTCAAGAAACAGGAACTCATTTTCGCCATCCTGCAGGCCAAGACCGACCAGGAGGTCATCGTCTCCGGGGAGGGCGTTCTCGAGGTTCTCCCTGACGGCTACGGGTTTTTGCGCTCCCCGGATTCCAACTATCTGCCGGGCCCCGACGACATCTACGTTTCTCCCTCGCAGATCCGCCGTTTCGGGCTGCGCACCGGAGACACGGTGACGGGCCAGATCCGGGCGCCCAAGGGGGACGAGCGGTATTTCGCCCTCCTCAAGGTGGAGAAGATCAACACCGAGGACCCGGAGATAGCGAAGGACAAGATCATCTTCGACAACCTGACGCCGCTCTATCCGCAGGAAAAGTTCACGATGGAGCACGTGCACGACAACTACTCGACGCGCATCATCGACCTTGTCGCCCCCATCGGAAAGGGGCAACGAGCGCTGATCACTTCCCCTCCCCGGGCCGGCAAGACCATCATCCTTCAGAACATCGCGAACGGCCTCACGAAGAACCATCCGGAAGTCGTCCTCATCGTCCTGCTCATCGACGAGCGCCCCGAAGAGGTCACCGACATGCAGCGCAGCGTGAACGGAGAGGTCATCTCCTCCACGTTCGACGAACCGGCGCAGCGGCACGTGCAGGTGGCCGAGATGGTTCTGGAGAAGGCCAAGCGACTCGTGGAACACAAGAAGGACGTGGTGATCCTCCTCGACAGTGTCACCCGCCTGGCGCGGGCCTACAATGCGGTGGTACCTCCTTCGGGGAAGGTCCTCTCCGGCGGCGTGGACGCGAACGCGCTGCAGAAACCGAAACGGTTCTTCGGCGCCGCCCGGAACATCGAGGAGGGGGGATCCCTGACGATCATCGCTACGGCGCTGATCGAGACGGGCAGCCGGATGGACGAGGTCATCTTCGAGGAGTTCAAGGGGACGGGGAACATGGAACTCGTCCTCGACCGGAAGATCTCCGAAAAGCGGATCTTTCCCGCCATCGACATCAACAAGTCCGGGACGAGAAAGGAAGAGCTCCTGCTCGAGAAGGCAGTTCTCCAGCGGATCTGGGTGCTGCGGAAATTCCTCTCCCCGCTGTCTCCCGCGGAGAGCATGGAATTCCTCCTCGACAAGATTTCCAAGACGAAAACCAACCAGGAATTTCTCGACTCGATGAATACATGAACAGGGAGGGAGCGACAACCCGATGAAGCCGGACATCCACCCGAAATACTTGAAGTCGACGGTCAAATGCGCATGCGGAAACACCTTCGAAACCTTGTCCGCGATCAATGAGATCAAGGTGGCGATCTGCTCCAACTGTCACCCGTTCTACACCGGCAAGCAGAAGCTGGTCGACACCGCGGGCCGGATCGAAAAGTTCCAGAAGAAGTACGACAAGGCCCGATAAGGGACGCGTAGGCGTCCCTCCTCCCGTGAACGTAATCCTCCTGCAGTGCACCCCGGAGCCCGAAAGGCTGGTGGCGCTGGCTGCACGCCTGTGCTACTCTTCCGCCTCGATCGATGACCTGCGGGAGGACATCTCCCGGAAAGACGTGCGCAATCTCGTCCGCCGCGTTCTGTCGATGGGACACGCCTCGGTGTTGGAGCACGTGACCCTCACGTACGGCGTCGAGGGGATCTCCCGGGCGACCTCGCACCAGCTGGTGCGCCATCGAATTGCCTCCTATTCCCAGCAGAGCCAGCGGTATGTCGCCGCAACCTTCGGCTATGTGACGCCGAAGTCCCTCGTCCGGCGGGGCGGCACGAATCGGGGAAGAAAGAAACTCGCCCGGGCGCCGGAGGGCGATCCGCTGTATGATAAGTTCGAAGAGCACATGGGAAAGTGCTCGAAGCTTTACGAGGAGATGCTAAAGGGCGGCATCCCGGCGGAAGACGCCCGGTTTGTTCTGCCCAACGCTACCGAGACGAAGATCCTGATCAGCATGAACGCCCGGGAGCTGCATCACTTCTTCGCGTTGCGACTGTGTCGGCGCGCCCAGTGGGAGATCCGGGAAATGGGCAAGAGAATGCTTGCGATCGCGGTGAAGAAGGCCCCCCTCCTTTTCGAGAGTGCCGGTCCGGGTTGTCTGCGGGGGCGCTGCCCCGAGGGGAAGATGAGCTGCGGGGACGCCGCAGGGGTGAAGCGGGAGCTGGCGGCGCGCCGCGGGGGCGCCCGGTGAGATCTGCGGGACGACAGGCGTTCGTCCCCGGGGGACGGGCCGCCATCGAGGGCGCGTCTCTTCCCCGTGGGATGCAAGGGGCGGGATCGGAGGATTTCCATGTGGGATAAGCTCGAGGGGATGCAGGGTCGCGTCGAAGAGATCACGCGCCTGATGGGGGACCCCGTTGTGACGGGCAACCCGCGGGAGCTCCAGAAACTGGGCCGGGAACTGGCCGAGGTGAGGCCCCTGGCCGCAGGGTACGCCCAATACCGGAAGATAAGCCGGGAGTTGGAGGAAAACAGCGTCCTTGCCCAGTCGGAGAAGGATCCGGAGATGCGGGCGCTTGCCAGGGAGGAAGTCGAGAGGCTCACGGAGGAGAGGGAGCGGCTCGAGGGGGAGATGCGCGTTCTCCTTCTGCCGAAGGATCCGAACGACGAGAAAAACATCCTCGTCGAAATCCGCGCAGGGGCCGGTGGGGAGGAAGCCGCCCTGTTCGCTTCCGAGCTGTTCCGCTCTTATTCGATGTACGCCGCGACGAAGGGATGGGGGGTGGAAACGCTCTCCCACAGCGAGACGGGCCTCGGGGGGACCAAAGAGGTCATCGCGATGATCGAGGGGAAGGGCGCCTACAGCCGGCTGAAGTTCGAAAGCGGCGTGCACCGGGTCCAGCGGGTGCCCGCCACGGAGGGGGGCGGGCGGATCCACACATCCACGGTGACGGTGGCGGTGATGCCGGAGGCCGAGGAGGTAGACGTACAGATCGGCCCCGACGACCTCCGCATTGACGTCTTCCGCTCCTCGGGCCCCGGCGGACAAAGCGTGAACACGACGGACTCGGCGGTCCGGATCACGCACATTCCGTCGGGACTGGTTGTCTCGTGCCAGGACGAGAAATCCCAGTTGAAGAACAAGTCCAGGGCGCTGAAGATCCTCCGGTCGAGACTGTACGACCTTGAACGGGAGCGACAGCACGCCGAGCGGGCGGGGATACGCAAGGCAATGGTGGGGACGGGGGACCGGAGCGAGCGAATCCGCACGTACAACTTCCCGCAGAGCCGGGTGACCGACCACCGCATCGGGTTGACCGTACACCAGCTATCCCAGGTGTTGAACGGGGGAATCGAGGTGTTCGTGGATGCCCTGATCGCCCACGCCCAGACCGAAGCGCTCAAGCACGCCGGCTGAAAGCCGGCCTTCCCCGCATGCAACTCTTCGAACTCCTCGCGCTTTGCCGCAGGGAGATGGAGGAGAGGGGTTTTCGCTCCTCGCCCGAAGCGGAGATCCTTGTCTCCCACCTGACCGGAATCCCCCGCTCCCGCATTTCCCGGGAGGCGGAAAGGGAGGTCGGAAATTCGGCTCCCGCGCTTCGTTCCCTCCTCCGGCGCAGGTTTTCCGGAGAACCCGTCCAGTACATCCTGGGAGCGTGGGATTTCTACGGGCGCGAATTCCACCTGACGCGCGACACGCTCATACCGAGACCCGAAACGGAAGGGCTGGTCGAGCGTATTGTCGAGGAATGGCGGGGGGAGAAGCGGGGGACGGGAAAAATGCTCGATGTCGGCACGGGGTGCGGGGCCATCGCCGTGACGCTCGCGGCGGAGCTCTCCGGGGTGGAGGTGGTCGCATCGGACGTGTCCGGCGGGAGTCTGGCCGTCGCCCGGGGAAACGCCTGCCGACACGGGGTCGCCGGCCGGGTCCGGTTTCTCCGCGCGGATAAATATTCCGCCTTGAAAAGAGGGTGCCGTTTTGATGTAGTGGTTTCGAACCCCCCGTACGTTTCCGAAATGGAATGGGATTCGCTTCCCTGGGATGTCCGGGGTTTCGAGCCGGCGGGGGCCCTTTTGGCCGGTCCGGACGGGATGGCGGTGATTCGCCCTCTCGTGGCGGATGCCTGGGAATACCTGAAGCCGGGGGGGATGCTCCGGCTGGAGATCGGGGAGTCCCAAGGAGTTGCCGTGCAAGGGCTCCCCTGCGGTCCCCTGCATTTTGTCGGCGTCGAGAAGGACCTGGCGGGGCGGGATCGCGTGGGACGCTGGATCCTTCCCATCGGGGAATAGCGGCACGGGAAGCGGGACGTATAGGAGGCGTTTCTGGACACGTTCCACATCAATGGAGGAAACACGCTTTCGGGCGCCGTCCGGGTGTCGGGGGCGAAAAACGCGGTTCTTCCGATCATGGCGGCATCGCTGCTCGCGGAAGGGCCCGTGGAGATTTCCAATGTTCCCCGACTGCGGGACATTGATACCTTCGGAAAGCTGCTGGAGTTGATGGGGGCGACGGTTGCGCGCGCGGAATCCGGGGAGCCGGGATCTTCCGTTCTCCGCATCGACACGCGGGAGGCCCGGAAGGCGGAAGCTCCCTACGACATGGTCAAGAAGATGCGCGCATCCGTCCTCGTGCTCGGTCCCCTGGTGGCCCGGTACGGCATGGCGAGGATTTCCCTCCCCGGCGGGTGCGCCATCGGCGCCCGCCCGATCGATCAGCACCTCAAGGGGCTTTCGCTTCTCGGAGCGGACACGAAGCTTGCGGAGGGGTATATCGAGGCCCGGGCCGACAGGCTAACCGGGGCCACGATCTGCTTCGACGTGAAAACGGTCACCGGGACCGAGAACCTGATGATGGCCGCCACAAGGGCGCGGGGGACCACGGTCCTGAAAAACGCCGCCCAGGAGCCCGAGGTATGCGACCTCGCCCGGGCGCTCCGCGGCATGGGTGCGGATATCGAGGGGGAAGGGACGGGCGAAATCGTCGTTCGCGGTGTCTCCTCCCTGTCCGGGGTCCGGCACGAAGTGATGCCCGACAGGATCGAAGCAGCGACGCTGTTGCTGGCGGGTGCGATCACCGGCGGCGACGTGACCGCCGAGGGGGCCGACGCGGAAACGATGGACGCCATCCTCGAGAAGCTTTCCGAGAGCGGCGCCGACGTATCCCTCCTGCCGGGTGCGGTGCGGGTGCGCAGGAACGGGACGATCCGGTCGGTCAACATCAAAACCTCCCCCCATCCGGGATTTCCGACCGATGGGCAGGCGCAATTCATGGCCTACATGTGCCTGTGCGAGGGGTTTAGCATCATCCGGGAGACGGTTTTCGAAAACCGGTTCATGCACGTGGCGGAGCTCCGCCGGATGGGGGCCCAGATCGACATTTCCGGGAACACCGCCGCCGTCAAGGGAGTTCCCCGGCTTGCCGGCGCCCCATGCATGGCCACAGACCTGCGGGCGTCCGCCTCTCTCGTTCTGGCGGGGCTGGCCGGAAACGGGACAACCGAGATCCTCCGCATCTACCACCTCGACCGGGGGTACGAGATGCTGGAACGAAAACTTTCCTCTCTGGGCGCCGACATCGTCCGGGTGCAGGAGTAGGGAGGTCGCGTGCGCTGGGTGAAATCGGGGACCGCAGCGTTCCGGAAGATTCTGGCCGAGGGGGAGCGGCGGGGGGATACGGATTCGGCGAAGGTGCATTCCGTCGTGGCCGAAGTGCTGGCCCGGGTAAGGGAGGAGGGCGACGACGCACTGGTCGAATTCACCCGGCGGTTCGACCGGTTCGACCTTCGGAGGAGGGGGGCCGCGGTTTCCCGGAGGGAAATCGATGCGGCGTGGAGGCGCACCCCGAAGGCAATCCGTGCATCGCTGTCTCTCGCGGCTTCCCGGATCGAGTCGTTCCACCGCCATCAGGACGAATCCGGCTTCACCGCGGGGATCCCGGGCGCCCTTCTCGGGCAACGGGTGCTGCCGGTTGCCCACGCGGGCGTCTACGTCCCCGGCGGGAAGGCGGCCTACCCGTCCACCCTGCTCATGAACACGATTCCCGCGAAGGTGGCCGGCGTACGGGAAGTGTACGCCGCCTGCTCCGCTCCGGGAGGGGAAGTGCCGGACGTGGTTCTTGCCGCCGCGAGGATCGCGGGGACCCGGGGGGTTTTCCGCATCGGCGGCGCCCAGGCCATCGCGGCGTTCGCCTACGGGACCGAAATGGTCCCCCGGGTGGATGTGATCGTCGGTCCGGGGAATGCCTACGTCACGGAGGCGAAGCGGCAGGTGTACGGCAGGGTGGGGCTCGACATGTTGGCCGGCCCGAGCGAGCTGGTGGTGATGGCCGACGACACGGCGAAAGCCCGTTTCGTCGCGGCGGACATTCTCTCCCAGGCCGAGCACGACGAAGATGCCTTCGTCGCACTGGTGACCGACTCCCCCCGGCTGGCGGGGAAGGTGGACATCGAACTGGCGAGGCAGAGGGGAAAGCTGCCACGAAAGAAGATACTGGCAGGGTCGCTCTCCCGAGCCGTGGGGTTCCTCGTCAAGGGACTCGACGAGGGGATCGACGTGGTCAACCGGCTGGCGCCCGAGCACCTTGCCCTGATGCTTGAGGACCCGTGGGGAGCCTTCGAGAGGATCCGGAACGCCGGGACGGCGTTTATGGGGGACCACAGCCCGGTCGCGGTGGGGGACTACCTCGCCGGGATCAACCATACGCTGCCTACAGGCGGGGCAGCGCGGTTTTCCTCCCCCCTGGGAGTCGCCACCTTTCTCAAGCGAACCAACGTGGTATCATATCAATTCCGGGCACTTGCGGGCGACGCGCCTCACGTCGTGCGGCTTGCCGAAAAGGAAGGGTTGTTCGCACATGCGCAGGCCGTCCGGATACGGACCGGAAAGGGGGCATCATAGGGCCATGGCGAGGGAAGCGCAGGTCGATCGCACGACGAAGGAAACCGACGTTCGGTTGACGCTCCGGCTGGAAGGCGAGGGGGGAGGGCAGATTTCCACCTCCGTGCCGTTCTTCGACCACATGCTCACCCTGTTCTCCCGGCACGGGTTCTTCGATCTGACCGTCACCGCGAAGGGCGATACCGATGTCGATTTCCACCACGTCGTGGAGGACGTGGGGATATGCCTCGGAGAGGCTTTCCGGAAGAGCCTCGGGAGCATGGGGGGGATCGCCCGGTACGCCCATGCGAGCATTCCGATGATCGAGGCGCTGGCGCAGGTCACGGTCGACGTTTCCGCGCGTCCCCACCTGGTGTTCCACTGCCCCCTGGAGCATGAAAAAGTCGGGGCGTTCGATCTGGAACTCGTCGGGGAGTTCCTCCGTGCGTTCTCCCAGTCCTCCGGGGCATGCATCCACGTCAACGTCCCGTACGGGTCCAACGCCCACCACACCGTGGAGGCGATCTTCAAGGGACTTGGGAGGGCCATGGCGGAAGCCGTGCGGATCGACCCGCGCGTGAAGGGGGTACACTCGTCGAAAGGTGTGCTGGGATGACGGAAGGGGACGCCATCGGCATCGTCGACTACGGCATGGGGAACCTGCGCAGCGTGAGCAAGGCGCTTCAGTCGCTCGGGTTCCCGACCGTCGTGAGCGGGAACCCGGCGGAGCTGTCCCGCTGCGCCGGTATCGTCCTTCCGGGCGTGGGTGCTTTCCGGGACTGCATGGAGAACCTGGGCAGGCAGGGGCTGCTCCCGTTCCTGTCCGATGTTCTCATGGAGGAACGGCCGTTCCTGGGGATCTGCCTCGGGCTGCAGGTGCTCTTCACCGAGAGCGAGGAATTCGGCTGCCACAAGGGGATCGGGTTTTTTCCGGGGAAGGTGGTGCGGTTTCCCTCCGGTCTGCGGGAGACGGTGCCGGGCGTAGGGGCGGTTGCGCTCAAGGTTCCGCACATGGGGTGGAATCGGGTCGACTTCACCATGGATCACCCTGTTTTTCGCGGGGTCCCTTCCGGCTCGTACTTCTACTTCGTGCATTCCTATTACGTGGAGCCGAAAGAACCCTCCGCCGTCGCCGGCCGAACGTCGTACGGCGTCGCGTTCGCCGCTGCCGTGGGGAAGGGAAACGTGGCCGCGGTCCAGTTCCACCCCGAGAAGAGCCAGGGGGCAGGACTCGCCGTCCTGTCCAACTTCGGCGGTCTCTGCCGCACGGCAGGGGCACCGTCCCGGGCCCCGGGCGGCTGAACGGGAGGGATGCAATGGCATTCCAGGTAATTCCCGCGATCGACATCCAGGCGGGGAAGGTGGTCCGGCTCCGCCAGGGACGACAGGAGGACTCCACGGTGTTTTCCGACTCCCCGGTGGAGGTGGCGCGGGGGTTCGCGCGCATGGGGGCTACGAGATTGCACGTGATCGATCTCGACGGCGCGTTCGCCGGCAGGCCGGTGAACGAAGGGATCATCCATCGTATCGTGACCTCGGTGGACATTCCGGTTCAGGTGGGAGGGGGAGTGCGCAACTTCGATATCGCCGCCAGGTATCTCGGGTCGGGCGTTTCCCGGATCATACTGGGCACCTCGATCGTCCGGAATCCGGAGGAAGTGCTGCGGATCACGAAAGCATACCCCGGGAAGGTGGCCGCCGGGATCGATGCCAAGGAAGGATTCGTCGCCATTCGGGGATGGGTGGAGGTCACGGGAGTCACGGCCGTCGACCTCGCACGTCAGATGGAGAAAAGCGGGATCTCCTGTTTCATCTACACGGACATCTCCCGGGACGGCATGATTGCGGGGCCCGACTTCCGGAGCATACGCGAATTCGCCAAGGGCCTCTCGTCCCCCGTTATCGCTTCCGGCGGCGTCAGTACGGTCGTGGACCTGACGACGCTGGGGGGAATGGAAGGAGACGGTGTGTGCGGAGCGGTGATCGGACGCGCGATCTACGACGGATCCCTTCCGCTTGTCGAAGCGCTGAAGCAGGAAAGGCAGTAAGATCCCGGAATGCTCGCCAAGAGGATCATACCGTGCCTGGATGTCAAGGACGGACGCGTGGTCAAGGGCGTCCGGTTCGTCTCCCTGCGGGATGCGGGCGACCCGGTGGAGATCGCCCGCAGGTACGACGAGGAGGAGGCCGACGAGCTTACCTTTCTCGACATCACCGCTTCACACGAGAGACGCGACATCCTCATGGACGTGGTGCGCCGCACCGCCGAACAGGTGTTCATGCCGCTGACGGTCGGCGGGGGCGTCCGGATGCTCGGCGACATCCGGAACCTGCTTTCCGCGGGGGCGTACAAGGTTTCGATCAACACGGCCGCGGTGGCCGATCCCGAATTCGTGAAACGGACCGCGGAGCGGTTCGGGAGCCAGTGCACGGTGGTGGCGATCGACGCCCGGGCGATCCCGGGACGGCCGGGGGAATGGGAGGTATACACCCACGGGGGGCGTACCCCCACGGGGATCGACGCCGTGGAATGGTCGGCCCGTATGGAGGAGTACGGGGCGGGGGAGATCCTGCTCACCAGCATGGACCGCGACGGAACGCGCGACGGCTACGACATCCGTCTGACCCGTGCCATCGCGGACCGGGTGGGAATCCCGGTGATCGCATCGGGGGGGGTCGGGACGCTCGAGCACCTCTACGAGGGACTCACGGCGGGGGGGGCGGACGCGGTGCTCGCGGCGTCCATCTTCCATTACCGGGAGTTCACCGTGGCGGAGGCGAAGGATTACCTGCACCGGCGCGGCGTTCCGGTGCGCCCCTCCTTCGGTCGAGCCGGCCGGACCACCTTCCCGGCGGACGATGGGGGGCGGGAAGGGGAGAGCACGGGACCGGAACGGGCTACGGGGGGAGGAGAGAAATGACGGCGGACGAGTTCGTCTCCCTGGTGAAATTCGACGAAAGAGGGCTCGTGCCCGTGGTCACCCAGGACATTTCCGACAACGCCGTGTTGATGGTGGCCTGGGCCAATGCGGATGCCCTACGGAACACGTTCGCCACGGCCAGGGCCTCGTACTGGAGCCGCTCGCGAAAATCCCTGTGGGTCAAGGGGGAAACCTCCGGGAACTTCCAGGAGGTGGACGAGATTCTCTACGATTGCGACATGGACACCGTTTTGTACCGGGTCCGTCAGAGGGGGCCTGCCTGCCACACAGGAGAACGTACCTGTTTCTATCGGAGCGCCTACCGGCGCGAAGGGGGATAACGATGTCGGACGAATGTACTTTCTGCAGGATCATCCGGAAGGAGGTTCCGTCGAAGCCGATCCACGAAGACCATGACCTGATTGCCTTTCCGGACAAAAATCCCGTGGCCCCGGTTCACGTGCTGGTTGTCCCCAAGGAGCACATGGTCAACCTGAACGAAGCGGGGGTCAAGGACGTGCCGGTCCTGGGCAAGATGCTCCGGCTCGCCTCCAAGATTGCCAACGAGTTGGGGGTGGCGGAATCCGGGTACCGGGTGGTGATCAATAACGGGGAAGACGGGGGGCAGATCGTCCCGCATCTGCACCTGCACCTGATCGGGGGGAAGGGGCTCGGACACAAACTGGGATAAGCCATCCCGAAGTCCTTTGCCTGGGGAATTCCTTGACTTGCCCTTGAAATCGGGTAAAATTTAGCCTTTTGGGATTACGTTTGCGGGGGAAGGGGTGATCACGATATGCCGGGCGTCCGCGTGAAGGAAGAGGAGCCCTTCGAAAGCGTCCTGAAACGGTTCAAAAAACAGTGCGAAAAAGCCGGAATCCTTTCCGAAATCCGCAAGCGGGAGCATTACGAGAAGCCGAGCGTGAAGCGGAAGAAGAAGGCCCTTGCGGCCAGAAAGCGCGCGTTGAAGAAAATGAAAAAAATGAGCCAGTGACGGATGGGGATGAACCCCCAATTCTCATCAGGCTCCGTTGCGAGGGGGTGGAGACGGGCGTGGATACAAGGCGCGCGAACTTTGGGCACCGCAGGCGTAGTGGACACTACGTCGAGGAGCACGAAGGAGCGCAACGCAGTAGGCATGC
>JBAUKK010000157.1:0-6235 GCA_049577645.1 Candidatus Deferrimicrobiaceae bacterium | reverse complement strand
AGTTCGGGGAAGTCCATGACGCCCCGGGAATGAAACCGGTCCGCAAGTCCCCGATCCGCGAATGTCTGTTCGATTCCCTTTTTCATGGGCCCCTCGCCCGCGAGAAAAAAGCGGGCCCCCCTGTTTTGAAGGAGGAAGCGGACCACCGCCCCCGTCAAAAATCCCAGGTTTTTTTCGGGAGCGAGACGTCCCACGTGTCCGACGAGAAAAGCGTCCGGGGGAATTCCCATCCGCTTCCGGAAAGCCCCCCCGTCTCCTTTGCCGAAGACCGCCACGTTCACACCGGTAGGAATGACGTTCACGGGGACCTTCACCCCTCGGCTCACGATTTCTTCCGCCACCGTCTTGCTGGGAGCGATGACCGCGTCGCAGAGGTTGCAGTACCCGGTGACCAGGTCCAGCACGAAACACTTGAGGCGAGGCGAGTCTCCCGGAACGTAATGGGTGTATTTCTCGTACATCGTGTGGTGCGTGAAGACCACGGGGATATCCCGGGTGGCCGCGACGCGGAGGGCCGTATCGCCGAGCAGGAACGGGTGGTGGGAGTGGACAACCTGCGGGGGGAATGTCTTCAGTGCCGAGATCACCTTCCCGGTTGCGAGCACGGGGACGGAGAAGTCGCTGCCGTTGAAGTTCTGCACCGCGGGGATACGAACCACGTCGGTCTCCCGCTCGGGAATTCCCTCGAATATCGGGGCCACGACGAAGACGCGGTGCCCGCGCTTGCGGAATTCGGCGGTGAATCCCGTGACGCTGCGGGCCACCCCGCCTACGTGGGGAAGGAAGGTGTTGGTCACCATCAGGATGTTCACGGCGGATCCTCCCGGGAGAGAAGGACCGAACGCTTCCCCGCGTCGGCATCGGCAGGCGCGAACCCGGGGAGGCGCACCTCGACATGCGGCGGGACGCCCCGCCAGTCGCCGGTCCACTGGACCTCCGCCCGGGTCCCTTTCGGCACGATCCTGACGGATACCGGCCCGAACTCCGTGGGAGCGGGGCCGAAGGCGAGGACATCCGGCTGATTCAGCCATTCGGGAAAGATACCGGATCCCAGGACGAGACGGTCCCCCTCCTCCCGGACGAAACCGTTCCGCAACATGAGAACCCATTCGGCGGAGGGCCAGACGTGATGGCCGTCTCCCATGCATCCTCCCCGTGTCCGCACGTGGACGGCCTCCGGCCACTGCCCCGTGGGGGAAGCGAGGTCCGCTGTCGTCCGGACGAGATCCTGGAAGCGGAGGTCCCCCGCCCGAAGAAGGACCTGCGCCAGGTGAAGGGTCAGATACGGATTGATACCGGAGTGGATGATGTCCTGGAAGAATCCTCCGTTCACGAGGCAGGAGGAGAGGAGGTACTCGGCCGTATCCAGGAGCCGGGAGTCGCGGGGAGGGAAGATCCGCAATGGGTATCCGGCCGCCAGGGAGCCTATGGATCCCGAGTCCATCCGCCGGTACGGGGAGGCCGGCATACCGGCGCGGCGAAGACGGCGGGATACCCCGGACAGGCTTGCTTCGATGCAAGCGAGGAATCCGTCCGCCTCGCGTTGGAAGTCGGCCGCCGCATCCGCGTCGCCGAGCGCCTTCAGGAGCCAGGCGGACGCGCGGAGACCCGCCACCCCCCAGAAGTCGTCCCAGTAGTAATAGTCGTTGGGCCCTAGGTGCTCCGCGCTGAACCCGGGCGGCAGGAGCCCCGCGTGGAGTTCCCCTCCCTCCGGTGAAAGGCGTTTCTTAAGGATCCAGCGGCCGCCCCGCGCGATGGGCCTTCGCCAGCCGGTATCGGGCATGCGTCCCGTAAGCTCGCAGTAGCGCCTCATGATCCACAGACTCTCCCCGTTGGAATCCCACTCACCCTCCTGCGAAAGGAAGAAACCGGATCGGGTCTGGCGGTCGGGAAACCGGTCGAGGACCCGTTTTACCCGGCCCGCCAGGCCGACGCAGAGCAGGGCGTGCAGAATGAAGGCGGCGTCGCGGAACCAGAATCTCTTGTAGGTGTAGGGGCCGGGGTAGACCTCTCCGGGAGAATGGAGGACAAGGGATCGAACGGCGGTTTCGTACAGGTATACGAACACGGGATCGGGGACCTGAAGGGAGGTGCGGCCCGCGAGCGCCTCCCGCCAGTCCGGTCTCCCGGACCTTGCCGCACCCGGCCCGGGTTTTCTCTCCAGGGGGATGCTCACGCGGATCTCTTTTGCTCTTCCCTTCCCGAGGGCGAACAGGGCGGCGGCGGTGGCCATGCCGACCTTGCAATGGATACCCGTGCGGTTGTCCGGCTCGAAGAGCCGTGCGTGCACGTCGGCGCCCCGGTAGTCGGAGAACCGGCAACGATCGGGAGGGGTGTCGAACAACACAGCCCGGCGACGACCGACGCGCCAGCCGGAAACGTCCGGCTCCCCGCGGATGTCATGGACAAAGCTTACGCCCTCGGGGTTGTACGGCCGCAAGGCGACCACAAGCCAGGAATCCTCGTCGCTCCGGGCGCCGACCGTCATCCGGCAGCAGGGACCCCCGTCGCTTTCGACGACCTCGACGCGGGACGATAGAATCCACCCTTCGTGGGAGAATCGAGTGATCACGGCGAGTCCTTCGGTAAGGTCGAGATTCTGCTCCACACAATCGAGCTGCGACGGTCTGAGGCGGCGTCCGTTCTCGGACGCCATCCAGGCGTCGAGAGACCAGCTGTCCCAGAACGGAGTGAGAAGCCCCCTCGGGTCCACGATGGGCAGTTCGTCGAAGTCGGGGATCCCCACGGCGGTCCAATTGCGGTTCGTGAGGTTGACATGGGTCAGGGAGAAGGCGCGTGGGATAAACGCGTCGTTTTTCGGGTCGAACTGGCGCTCGACCCAGAAAGGCCAGATCCAGTCCATGTTGTGCTGGATCGCGCTGGTGTTCAGCAGTCCCCGGGCGTGAAACACCATGCCCGCACGCAAAATATCGAGGGGTTCCTTTACTTCGAGCGGCTGGGCGAACCTCTCGAGGCGCGATAGGAGTTTCACCGGGTCCACGAAGCCCCGCCCCTTTGCCGCGCGGCTCACCAGTTGTTTCCAGGGAAACCATCGCAACCACACGGCGAATCGCCCCCTTCACGGAAAGCGGTTTTCCCGTCGGCACGACACCGCCCGTATCCGGTTCGCGGTCCGGCGATCGATTATCTACGCGACCTGACCGGCAGGAGCCGGGGAAGGGACCCTTTTCCTATAGAGTAATATTCGATAGAGGCGTTCGCAAGGGCAGGGGAGGCTTCCGCAGGAAGAACCGTGGGAGTTACCGCGGACCGTCGTTGACGCCCGACGGGCGATGCGCTAAAAAGAAGTATCCGCAATGGGAAAGATTCCATTACCATTTTTTGTCTGTACTCTGGCCGGGATGGCACTTTCCCTGTTCTCCGTAACGGTCGTTCACGCAGAGGACGGGGAACCGACACCCCTGAAGCCGGCCTGGGTGGAGCAGGATGTCGATCGACCCGGATCGGACTTCAAGATCTTGTGGCTTCGGGGGGGCGTGGAGGCGTGCCAGGAGGCTTGTGCCCAGAATCCCCAATGTAAATCCTATACCTATGTCAGGGAAGGAGTGGCAGGACGATTGGAAGGATGCTGGCTGAAGAACGGTGTTCCCCCGCCTGTCGAGGACGGATGTTGCGTCTCCGGCGTGAAATCGGACGAGACGGTGTTCCGCCGCGTGCGGGAGCCTGTCCTCCCGCCGCGGAGGACGGACACGCCGCCGGAGGGTGCGAAGCAAGAGGCGTCGGTTCCGAAACCCCCGCCCGTGGTAACGGAGGTGCGGAAGGAGGAAGTTCCCGCCACCGGTTCGGGAAAGCGGGTCGTCGAACGGATGAACTACGACGCAGCCCCTCCCGGGAGTGCGATGGTGGAAAAGAACACGGTTTCGGTCGCGGTTCCCCCTTCCGTGCCGGTTGTCGGGACGGGCAGGAAAGTGGTGAAGGGGATGGACTTTGCCGCGGCAGATCCGGCAACGGCCGGACGAATGGAGGGGGCCGCCACCGCCACAACCACGGGCGCATCCCGGAGCGGTCGAAGGGATGTCCGGGAGGTCACCTATGCGGCGTCGCCATCGGCCGGAAGGAAGCCCGTTGCGGAACGCCGGCGGGAAGGGGCGGCCGCCAGGAACGTTACCGGGGTCGATATCAAGGCGATTCCGCCGCGACGATAACGCTAGGAGGACAGAGGACATATGAAGCGAGCAGGCGTCACGATAACGATGACGATCACCGCCATCTGTATCTTTTCCGCACCGTTTTCCGCGCATGCCCAGGACGGCCGGGGACCCGCCGGTCTACCCGCATACCTCAAGGCGCCCTCCGACAGGCCCCCTCCCACAGCTATCGAACCGGCCATCGTCGCATCGGAACAGACGACGGACGAGCTTCTGGCCACGGTTCCCCCGAATGATTCGGTGATCGTCATCCACGGCAGGGTGAATATGGGGGGGCGAAACTACTTCTCGGTCTACCCGATCTTCCGGGCCGGATCGCTGTACGGAGCAATGAAGGCGTGCCGGAAAGATTTCCTCATGAAACCCCAGTACCAGGCTGCGGAACAGGAAGGGTACACCATGATCGTGGTCGTAAAGGACACCGCAACGAACCCGGTTTGCTGGAGCGAGTATCGGTATCTGGAAACGGTGGACCTGAGTTGCGATCAACTCATGGTGAAGACCGCGGAACAGGGCGAGTCCGTTGCCTGGGACAACCCGGACTCTTCCTATGCCAATTCCTACGACCTCCGGACGTTCGATCTGGGCAACATCACTCCCCGTTGAGGTTGACGCCCGTTTCCCTTCCGAAGAGATAGCCGGGCCAATGCCGGCCGGGCCGTAAGGAACGGAATAATTATCAGAAAAACCAAGCATTTATATATTTAGGCCGGTGTTTTTATCGCCTGAAGGATAACGAAAACGTTATCTGTTTATATGTATTTAACTGCATTATGATTTATTTTTCTCTTTATTTTTCCTCGGCCCTCTTGTCGTATAATGGGGGCAACCGGCGCACCCTCCGAAGATCTCCGTATCTTCAACATGGAAAGGACGACGATCGCGGGTCCACGGCTTCTTCGCAGGACGCTGTCGGCCGATTCTTTGCGAGGAGCCATAGCAGGGGAGTCACCATGCGGACGAGGAACGGGTACAGATACGTCATCAAGGTGTTCGAGGCGCAGTGGGATCAGCATCACGCGGAAACGGTCAAGCCGTTCTTCGAGCAGTTGAAGCGGGACACGGAGGAGACCTACGCGCGACGCAACGGGTATCGCCTGGACCGTCCCGGACATGACGCGCTTTTCAGCTACACCGTGTTCCAGAACGCGCAAGGGTTGAAGGACGCCCTATCCCGGTACGACCAGGGGGTGGACAACAGGGCCAAGATCGCCTACGTCGGCTGCCACGGAAAACGGAAGGCGATCAGCGCCGTTAAGGATATCAGCCGGACCAAGCTCAAGAATATCGTCGCCCCTCTTACCAGCTACGACGGAATTTTTTTCGGCGCGTGCGACTTCGCCAATCGAAAGACGGCTCAGGTTCTCCTGGACCACTCGCCCTACATCAAGTGGATCGCCGGCTACGAGAACTGGGTGCCCTGGCTCGAGGGAATGTTGTGCGACATCATGTTCTTCCGCCTCCTGTTAAGCGGCCGGTTCGTTCGTCCGAACACCAACGCGAGGTGGGAACCGATCAGCCGTCCGGAAGACGTCGCCAGGAAAATGTACGAACTCCACCCGCCGTCCCGCGACCTCCGGTTTTCCCTCTATTACCGGACGCGGGACGGGGTCTGCTCCACCCTGGAGGCGCAGCAGGAGAAGGATTAAGGGACCGCCCGTGCCGGGATCCGGCCCGGATCGATCCCCTGCCGGTCCTCCGGGAACATTTCTTCCCGTTGTTGACACTTTCGATACCGAAGGGTTGTCTAAAGAGGAGTACGGCGGCGTGGTATCCTCGTTGCTTCGAGCCGGGGGGGAAGGAGGCGATACCGGGAAAGGACCCCGACGGGGGAAGGGGATGGGCTACACGGGATCCAACCGGAACGGATGCATGGGAGGGGAAGAAAAGATGAAAAAAGCAGCATTAACGCTGATCGCCATTCTGCTCTGCCTCGGCCTGGCGGTAAATGTCTTTGCCGAGAGCGCGACCAAAGCGGAATGCATCGCGAAGAGCAAGGAAGCGGCCCAAATGATCAACGAGAAGGGATTGGACGCCGCCACAGCGGAGATCAACAAGAAAGACGG
>JBAUKK010000156.1:0-4819 GCA_049577645.1 Candidatus Deferrimicrobiaceae bacterium | reverse complement strand
GCGGGAAGCTTCTTAAATCCGGCTCGGTGATCACCCACTGCAATGCCGGCGGCCTTGCGACGACGGGGTACGGCACAGCCCTGGGCGTGGTGCGGGCGGCGGTCGCGGCGGGAAAGAAGCTCCACGTCTATGTGGGCGAGACGAGACCCTTTCTCCAGGGGGCCAGGCTGACCGCGTGGGAGCTTTCCCGGGACGGCGTCCCGTGCACCCTCATAACGGACTCCATGGCCGCCACGATCCTCCGGGCGGGGAAGGTCCAGGCGGCGATCGTCGGGGCGGACCGGATCGCCGCCAATGGCGACGTGGCGAACAAGATCGGCACATACGGACTGGCCGTGCTGTGCCGGGCCCACAAGGTTCCCTTCTACGTGGCGGCCCCCCTATCCACCATCGATCCGCTCGTCCGGACCGGGAAAGCGATCCCCATCGAGGAACGGGACGGCAGTGAGGTGACCCACTTCCTGGGGACGCGGATCGCCCCCGACGGAATCGACGTATACAACCCCGCCTTCGACATTACCCCGGCGAAGTACGTGACCGCCATCGTTACGGAAAAGGGCGTGCTCCGTCCCCCCTTCCCCGGGGCCATCCGGAAGCTCTTTCGGTGACGAATCCGCCCCGCCCGGACTCCCCGTGCGACCGGCTGGGGGAGATCGGCGTCGTGGACACCTCCCGGGCGCTCCCCCTCGTCGAGGAGATCCGAAAACGGATCCCGTGGACGGAATCGGTCTGGGAGGCGTTCTTCGCGGGCGCCAGGGCGGCACCCGATCCGACGTTGTACTTCCTGAACCTGTCGAAGCTGTTCGATTCTCTTCCCCCCGGGGATATGGTGCGGGCGTACGCGCGTCCGGGGAACCCCCCGGTATTGGGCGCCCTTCTCGGCGGATCGGAATCGGTGCCCGAACAGCTGGCGAGGCGTAGGGACGTATTCTCCTTCCTCTTTCTCGAGGGGGGGTATGCGGAAGCGGGAGCGCCCGACTCCCTCTTGTCCGAGGCGATGGGGCTGGCCGACCGGTGCGGGACCGAGGGGGAGATGCAGGCGGTTTTGCGCGCCTTACGGCACCGCGAGTTGGCCCGGGTTGCCGCCCGCGACCTCGCAGGGCTGGCGACGCTGCCCGAAGTGATGGCGGACCTCTCCGCGCTGGCATCCGCTTCCCTGGCGGGTGCCGTACGGTTCGCCCGCCGGCATCTCTCCGAAAGGTACGGCGCTGCCGTGATCGAGACGGTGGGGGGAGAACGGCGCGAGTGCGGGTTCGTCGTCCTGGGGATGGGGAAGCTCGGAGGTCACGAGCTCAACTTCAGCTCGGACATCGATCTGCTTTACCTGTACGAGACCGAGCAAGGGATGACGGAGGGCGGCAAGGGAAAAGAGGAGGTGCCCCTCCATCAGTATTTCGTCCGCCTCTGCGAGGCGATCACCCGGATCATCTCCGAGGGCACGGAGGACGGATTCGTCTTTCGCGTCGACCTGCGCCTCCGTCCCGACGGAACGAGGGGGGAACTTGCCAACTCGCTCCGGTCCGCCGAGATCTATTACGAGTCGTGGGGGCAAACGTGGGAGCGCGGAGCGATGATCAAGGCCCGGCCCGTAGCGGGGGATTTCTGGGTCGGTGAGGGGTTCCTGAGGATCATCACCCCGTTCGTGTACCGGAAGTACCTGGACTTCACCTCCCTCGAGGAGATCAAGGAGATGAAGGACCGGATCGACCTCGCGTCCGCTCGCGCCGGGAAGCATGAGCGGGATCTGAAGCTGGGCGCAGGCGGTATACGGGAAATCGAGTTCTTCGCCCAGGCGCACCAGCTGATCTACGGGGGGAAGAATCCGGACCTGCGGCTCCGGGGGACGACGGACACGCTGCGGGCGCTTGTCGGGGCGGGCATCGTCTCGCAGGAAGAGTGCGACACGCTGGAAAGAGCGTACGGATTCCTGCGGTCCCTCGAGCACAGGATCCAGGTCTATCAGGATCGGCAGACCCACGTTCTCCCGCAAAGGGAGGAGGATCTTTTGCGCCTGGCGCGGACCATGAATCTGCCCGACGCGGCGGCGCTGCTGTCCGCGACCGACCGGCACACCGGGAACGTCCGGGCGATCTACGACCGGCTCTTCCGGGGGCCGACGGAGGAGGCCGGGCCGGAGATTCCTCCCGAAGTGTTCGCCGTTCTGGACCAGGATACGGAGGAGGAGGATCTCGCCGAACGGATTTCGGCGTTGGGGTTTGCCGATCAGCCGGCGGCACGCCGGAACGTGGGGATGCTCAGGGACGGTCCTGCGTTCACCCGGATGCCGGCGCGGGCGCGACGGTACCTGGGGAAGATCGCCCCCCTGATCCTTTCCCGCGTGCTTCGTTCCCCGGACCCCGACATGGCGCTCCACCACACGGAGCGGTTTCTCTCCGCGGTCGGGGCACGGACGATGTTCTACGCCTTGCTCTTCGAGAACCGGGAGGTGATTGACGTGCTCGTCCGGCTCTTCGGCAGCAGCCGGTTCCTTTCCGGGCATCTCCTGCGGAACCCCGAGTTGATGGATACCTTCCTGCGGAAGGATCCCCCCCTCCTGGTCAAGACGAAGTCCGAAATGAGAAAGGAATTGGGGGAAGCGCTTTCGGCGTGCACCGATTTCGAGCAGGAGCTGGACGAACTCCGACGGTTCAAGAACATGGAGACGCTGCGGATCGGAATGAACGACCTCTCCGGCAACCTTTCGCTGGAGGAGGGGATGTTCCAGCTGTCGGCCCTGGCGGAGGTCCTTCTGTCGTACGCCCTTGTCCTGGCCCGGCGGGAGACGGGGAAGAAATTCGGCGTCCCGATGGTGACCGGCGAAGGGGGGAAAAGCGGCGAGGCGCAGTTCTGCGTGCTGGGGATGGGGAAGCTGGGCGCCGAGGAGCTTTCCTACCACAGCGACCTCGACATCATCTTCCTTTACTCCGGGGCGGGGGAGACCGCCCCCCTTCCCGGACAGGACTCCGCGGAGTTTCGCAAGGTGTCGAATCACGAGTATTTCGCCAAGGTGGCGCAGCGGCTGATCTCGATTCTGACGACCGCCACGCGGGAAGGGTACGTCTATCACCTCGACACGCGACTGCGTCCCTCGGGAAATGCGGGGCCCCTCGTCTCCTCCCTGGCTGCGTTTACGCGGTACCACGAACAGTCCGCCCAACTCTGGGAGCGTCAGGCGCTTCTCAAGTGCCGCTTCGTGGCGGGAGATCGGGATTTCGGGAAGCAGGTGGAAGCGATGGCCTCCCGGTTCATCTTCGACCGGCCCCTGCCCCCCGATACACCGGGCGAGATCAACCGGCTCCGGAAGCGCATGGAGAAAGAGTTGGGGAAGGAGCGTCAGGATCGGCGCAATCTCAAGGTGGGCCGGGGAGGGATCGTCGATGTCGAATTCGCCGTGCAGTACCTGCAGCTCGTGCACGGTCCGGGCAACCGTACCCTTCGCGCCCGGGCAACCCTTGCGGCCCTCTACGAGCTCCTGCGGGCGAACGTTCTTTGCGATGACGATTTCCAGGCGATGGACGGGGGATACCGATTCCTGCGCGCCCTGGAGGTTTCCCTGCGCCTCTCCCACGACGCTTCCATCGAGCAGTTCGACCCGTCCCGGCTGCCCGCGGAACAGGCGGACCGGTACCGCCGGGAGACGGAAGCCGTCCGGAGGATCTACCTGAAAATTCTCGGGATAACGGAGCAGGAGCAGGAGCGCGGAGGCACCTAGCGATTACCCGATTTCGTCATCGGGAAAATCGAACATCGGGTGATGCTTGATCCACTCCGCCACGACCACCTGCAGTTCGGAGTGAGGGCGGGTTTCGGACTTGACATCCAGCATGGCGTTGCGGATCTCCATCAGCAGGTGGGTGTTGAACCCGCCGATCTCCTCCCAGCTGGAAGCGTCGTCTCTGCCGTTTTCGTAGAAGCGGGCCATGTCATCCTCTCCTACCAGTTAGAACGGCAGATCCGTCGAAAAGATTCAATGGAAAATTCCCCCCCCCCGATTTTCGATGAATCTATCGAGGCAAAGGGGGAGTTGTCAAAGAAAAAGTCGCGGCATACGGTACGCCGGGAAGATGGAGCCGGTTTTCCGGATTGCGCGTCTCGCCGATGGAGGTCACCCGGATTCCCGGCAGGTCGACCACCGGGCACTTGTATTCGCAGATGCCGCAGCCGATGCACAGGTCGACGACCACGACCGGAATCTTGACGGGTTTGCCTCCCTTCCCCGGCCGCTCTTCGAAAACGATCGCCTTCCTGGGGGTCGGGCAATGCTCCTCGCAGACGATGCAGGGGGTCCCCTGGGCGAAGGGGATGCACCGGGAGGGGTCGACGAACGCCAGGCCGATGACGACCTTCTGCTTCGCCGGCAGCGCAAGCGTTTCGATCGCCGAAGTGGGGCAGACCTGCCCGCATAGCGTGCAGTTGTACTCGCAGTAGCCGATACGGGATACGAGCTTGGGCGTCCAGATCCCCTCGATTCCCGCGGCAAGCAGCGTGGGCTGCAGTCCCCCCGTGATACACACCTTCATGCACTCCCCGCACCGGATGCAGCGGGAAAGGAAGTCGGGCTCCGGGCGCGCGCCCGGGGGCCGCACGAGCAGCGGGTCGGGCCTTGCCTGTGCGGGGGAGGTCTTCATCACCCACGCGGCGGCCGAACCGGCAAACAGGGCGGAGAGTGCCGTCCTGCGGCCCACGTCGAGCCTGTCCTTCGTCTCCCGGGCCGGCGTGAACTTCCATTCGAGGGCTCCTTCCGGGCACTCCGCGCTGCAATTGAAGCAGGTTACGCATTCCGAGGGGGACCAATTCTCTTTCGTGTGGGGGTTTGCCC
>JBAUKK010000155.1:0-5107 GCA_049577645.1 Candidatus Deferrimicrobiaceae bacterium | reverse complement strand
GACGCTCCGCGAGGCCCGGGTCGGCGTACTTCTGGAGATGCCCAAGGACGCCCGCCTCGCCACCCCCGAAATCCGCCTGGAACCAGTCGTAGATGCTGGAGAGTTGGAGTCGCTCCCCTTCCAGCCGCACACCCCTCGGGTGGTTCACGTACTCCCGGGCCCCCTTTTCCAGGAGGGCTTCCAAGTTCTCCGGCGTGTACGCCTCCGGTTGAAGGTTCGGGCACCCAAGGCTCGCGCAGTTCACGGCGTAGTGAACGCGGTTGTCCTTCCACAACGGACGCAGGATCCGGTGCTCGATGTCGTCCAGGCTCACTTTCTGCCCCTGGATCGTAAGCAATTTCGCTCCCCAGGGACCTCTGCTGAACAGCCCCGGGGAAATATTGATGTCCCGGATGCTCTTCACGGGGTAATGGTCCAGGACGACCTTCACCGTCAAGGCGTTGTAGAGGTTGATCCAGTACGCTTTCTGCACGGACCGGTCGAGCCGGGTCACCTCCACCTGCTGAAGCTGTTGGACGTAGGCGTCCAGGCTTTTTCGGTCCTCCGGCGTCACGGATGCGTAGCGCACCCGGTCGATGCCGGAAGGGTGGTTTGCCACGACGTACTTCCGCAGAAACCGGTCCCAGGAGCCATGATCGATGGATGTCCGACTTCCGGGATCGTTCACCGCCCAGAAAGTCCACGGTTCCGCCTTCGGAGCGGCGGACACAGGGGCGGCGACCAGGGCAAGGACCTGTACCGAAAGAAGGAGCGACAACCCGATTCTCGTCAACATGTTCCACCCCGTCTCATCCGGGGATGCCCGTGTCATTTCAACCCCCTGTCCAAGGGGAGAGCGTTCCCTTTCCTGCGACTTTTCACCCGGACGCTCCTTATTGTTTCGATTTCGGCACCTCCAGCAGTCTTCCGGTCTTTACATCGTAGATATATCCGTAAATGGCCACGTTGGGCGGGACCAGCGGGTGGGACCTGAGGCGACACACGTCGGTGAAAACGCTCCTTGCCTGGTCGCGGATGGTGAGCCAGTTCACAAACTCCCCTTCCGCGGAACCCGGTCCTTTCCCCGTGTCTCGCCACCGCTTGCCATTGAACGAGGCGGTTTCCAGGCTGCGCGAAAGCAGGTCGCGCATGACCTCGTCGGTGAACGCCTGCATGCCGCAGTCGGTGTGGTGGATCACGAACCACTCCCGCGTTCCGAGAAGCTTGTGAGAAATCACAAGCGATCGGATGGCATCCTCGCTCGCCCGGCCCCCTGCGTTGCGAACCACGTGGGCGTCGCCTTCCGAAAGGCCTGCAAACTTCGCCGGGTCAAGCCTTGCATCCATGCAGGTCAGGATGGCGAATTTTCTCCCGGGGGGCATCGGAAGTTTCCCCCTGGTTCCGAACTTCTCTGCGTACCGCTTGTTGGCTTCGAGTACTTCCTCAAGGATTCGGCTCATGATGCAACCTCCTGATGAAACGTTGGACTCGGCCTTATTTCGCTCACCTTCACCGTCTGACCCTTGTTGCCCTTTAGTCGCTGAGAACCCGGATTCCTTACGTTCCTGAAAGGTTCCCGTGATCCGCGCGACCAATGTGCAAGAGATCGAATCCTTTTGAAGGAGGCGCCGAAAATGGGAACTGGTCGATTCGTCACAGCAGCCGCGATTGCCACCATGATGGGAATGTCTGGCGCAGCGTTCTCCCTGGCGGCGACCCCCGTCAGGGAAAAGGGCAGGACCTTCATCGTGGACCAGAGAGGCGAGCGCTGGGAGGTTACCCAGGCAGAATCCCTGGGATTTGATCCCGAAGGATTCCAGTACGGGATCGGGCGGAACGCCTTCACCCCTCTGGACGATTCCCGGATCCAGAGGAGAGACGAGCGAATTCCGGAGTATATCCGCGTGATCGGAGTGAAGGGCGGGGCTTCCTCACGGGCCTATTCCGTCCCTACCCTGTGGAGTCACGAGGTCGCCAACAGCAACCTCGGAGGGAATCCGGTGGCTGTAGGATACTGACCGCTCGCAGACCTAGCGGCTGTGTACAGCCGCCGGATCGATGAGCAGACGTTGACCCTTTCTCCTTCCGGGTGGACTTACCGGAGCACCTTCGTCCTGTACGACCGGGAAACGAATACGCTCTGGTACCCCTACTCACGGGGACTGAGGGGGATCCAGGGGAAATATTTCCAGAGGTGGCTTCCCAAGCTCCCCTCGGACGACACAACCTGGGGAGAGTGGAGGAAGCGCCACCCTGCTTCCGAGATTCTCCGGTGAGGATACGATAGGTGCGTGTAAGGATCCTGAGAATGGAGCGACAAACGGTCAGAGTCGGAAAAACTGAAGCAGGAGACGTTCGGTAACAGATCGGGCTCTACACCGGCCTGCACGCCGGGGATCCTACCTCTGCGTCAAGGGCTTATCCACAACCAGCCCTTCCGAGGAGATCAACAGTCGCCGCTTCCTACCGCCCTCCCAAGAGGGCGATCATATAAACGGTGTCCGATCCCCAATTCGTCAACCCCCGGAAACAAGGAGGAAATATGAAATTTCTGAAGCCTCTTTTGCTGTGCTTGGCCCTCGTGGCGTTTCTCGCCATTCCCGTGTTTGCCGTCGCGGCGGAGAAAGGAAAGGCCGACTTGCCGGCAGCGAACGGAAAGGATCTCTGGAACTACCTGCAGCAGGTGAAGTACCGGAAGAGCTTCGCGCTCTGGCCCGGCAAGGGGAAACTCTACAAGGGAAGGGAACCCCACGGGGCACTGCTGACCACCTACGTGAACGAGTACGCCCTTTCCGCCATCCAGGGGAAGAAAGGAACGATGCCGGCCGAATCGATCCTCGTGAAGGAAAACTACAAGCCGGACAAGACGCTGGCGGCCATCACCGTGATGTACAAGGTGGCCGGCTTTCATCCGGCGGGGGGCAACTGGTTTTGGGTCAAATATGCCCCCGACGGCAAGGTGCTTGCTGAGGGGAAACCGAAAGGATGCATATCCTGCCACGGGCAGAAGAAAGACAACGACTGGCTCTACACCGGGGAACTGAAATAGCGGGGCGCGCGGGGAAGGAGCGTCTCGATCCTTCTCCCTCTTCCCCTTCCCTCGGGGGGATCCGTCCCGCGAGGTGTCCCTGCCGGGGGCGGAGGACTCCCCAGATCCACGGGGTGACGATCCGTTCAACGCCAAAGGCCGCTGGATGACGGGGCCAGCGGAATGGGGAGGCAATCCGGCGGACCTCTTCCGCAATTACCTCGAACCACGCGAACGCCTTCACGCTCCGGGAGATCGAGGGGGCAGACACAAAGGAGATCTGTAAGATATTGGACGTCACCGAGACTCCCTTATGGGTGATCCGCATCGCGCACGGATGCACCTGCGCCGGCACCTGGAAACCCACTGGTTCAACAAGAGCAAGGGGAAGGAATCCTGATGCTTTTCTGCAAGGACTTGACACAGCTCATCTCCAACACCGAGGTCCCCGACGTCAAATAAACAAGAAGGAGCATCCGGCATGAAAGCCATCGCCGTCTTCCTCGGGAAGCCGAACTCGGTCCATCTGCGCGAGGTTCAGAAACCATCGGTCCATTCCATCCCTGGAGTCCAAGGACCGATGTCATCAGGGTGTTCGTGAAGATCCCCGAAGAGCAAAAAGGCGTCAAAGGATTTCACGGGGAGGAACAGCCATGCAGATGACCATCCCGCGTTACCGTGGCGAACTCCCGTACCTGTCCGTCCGACAGATGATCGAGGTCGACCGGGCGATGGTGGAGAACTTCCGGATCGACCTGGTCCGGATGATGGAGAACGCGGGCCGGGCATTGGCCCACCTGGCCCGCGCCCGGTTCCTCGGAGGCGACCCAAGGGGCAAGAAGGTCGTCATCCTTGCGGGGGCGGGAGGCAATGGGGGCGGCGCCCTGGTCTGTGCGCGGCGGATGCACGCATGGGGCGCGGACATCGCGGTCTTCCTGACCCGGCCTCCCGGGGAATTCACGCTGATTCCCGCGAAGCAACTGGAGATCCTGCGGCACATCGGGGTACCCTTCGCGGAGGGATTGCCTCCACCCGGAACGCCTCACCCGAACCTGCTCGTGGACGGCTTGATCGGATACAACTTGAAGGGTTCGCCGAGAGGGGCGGCCGCCGAGCTGATCCGATGGGCGAACACCCAAAGTGTTCCTGTCCTGGCCCTGGATGTCCCTTCCGGGGTGGACGCTGAGACGGGCGAAACCCGCGGCCCGTCGATCCAGGCGTCGGCGACACTGACGCTCGCCCTCCCCAAGAAGGGGCTTCGCGCTCCGGGTGCGGAACAACATGTGGGGGAATTGTACTTGGCCGACATCGGCGTCCCGCCTTCCCTCTACAGCCGGTCTCCCCTGGTACTGTCCGTCGGCCCCATCTTCGCGGAAAGCGACCTCCTCCGCCTTCGGTAGGAACCTTCACGGAGGGGCCTGAATGATAGAACCCGTAAGGGATCTGAGCTCGGACCCTTCCGTTTCCGGGCGGCTCGCCTTCGTCAGCTTCGTCGGCAGCGGGTGATTTAGGCATAAGGTCTGTAAGGAATCCTCCCACTGCAGAGACCAATAAACAGCAGGAAAAATACCGACAGAAAAAGATCGAAATGGGGGCCGTTCGGCTGTCGATCCGTTACCGCTTCTTTACGGAGAGCTCGTTCCCCTCCCGTCGCTTCTTCACGGCATTGAAAATCGTGGGGATCAGGGCAAACAGACCCAGCAAGGCGAACGACCCGAGCACGCGCGGGCTGGCGACCTGGCTCACGCTCTCGATGGCCGCCAGGCTCGCCCCCGCGTTCACGAAGACCAGGCTCCCCGGCATGATCCCGAAAAACGTTCCCAGTACGTAAGTCCGCAGCGGCAGGCCGGTGATGCCGCTCGCCAGGTTGACCAGGAAGAAGGGGAACGCGGGGACCAGCCGCAGGAAGAGGAGGTAGGAGAGCCCGTTTTCCCGCAATCCCCGGTCGATTCCCTTCATTCGACCCCCGAATTTCCGTACCACCCAGTCCCGCAACAGGGTGCGGCTGACGAGGAACGCGAGGACGGCCCCGATGGTGGCTCCCGTCACGACATAAACCGTTCCCTGGAGAACCCCGAATATCGCCCCCGACGCGAGGGA
>JBAUKK010000154.1:0-5311 GCA_049577645.1 Candidatus Deferrimicrobiaceae bacterium | reverse complement strand
GCCGAACTTTCCCGTCCATGAAGGTGTCCACCCATAACATCTTGTCGTCCGTACTGATGCTCATATCCACCGGCAGCGGCACTTCGGACGGAACACCGATATCGGCGACCTCCTTCGCCTGCCATTCCCCCTTGTCGTCTTCGTAGATCAGCCAGAGGTTGGACGTCAACGCACCGAAAGCGAACGCATAGTTGTGGTTGGGCCCCCAGGCGAAACGAATCTCCAGAGGTGATCCGGGAACGTTAAGGACCTTCTTCGGCTTCCTCGCGTGCAGGTCCCAAACTACGACGGTCTGGCCGAAGCGCTTCATCGCTTCCTTGTCCTGGAGCATTTTTCCGAAGTCCATCATGTAGTTGTTCCAGCCGGTAAACGACGAGGTCAGCATGACGTTTCTTCTCGGGAGGACGCGCACGTCATAACCGTACCCGTCAGCCACCTTCTCCACGGTCACGCCACCACCCCCAATCCCGGTCGGCATCCAATGGGTAGCGGTATAATCACCGTCGTTGTTGTATTCGACGAGCGCCGTGCGTCCCCCGTGATCCTTGTCGTTGGACAACGCCGAGATCAGCATCCGGCCGGGCAGGGCGTAGAAGGTGTGAGGTCCGACGGCTCCCCCCGATCTGGCTACGAAATCTTTGATAGTCTTGTGAAGTCGGGGCTTTGTAGGGTCGGAGTGAATGTCGAAGATGAAGATCATGCTTGTATCCAGGCCGCCTGCCCACAAGAATCGCCGGTCATCGGTAAAGCCGGCGTGGTGCGCCTCGTTGCGCCCCCCGACAGATACGCTGTGAATGACTTTGCCGAAAGTTTTCGATCCGTCGCGCACATCGACGGTCACCAGTTTATCCGATCCGTCTCCCACTCCCTTTACCCCGAGGGTCCACACGTAAATGAAGTCCTCATGCCCCGTAATCTTCGCCATATAAGGGGACATGCACGTTTCATCGGCATGGGTGATCGTGCCGGGGAATAATACCCCGACGGCAACCGTCAGGATAACCAGACACGACGTCCAAATTCCCCGGCGGACCCGTGAAACCCCTTTTGCCCGTTCCCGAAATTTCATGGACTTTCCTCCTTTTCCGCTTACGCGGCTTTCATCCTCCCCCACAAGGTTTCTCCCTCCGGGCAATCAGGGCTTGATGTTGAAATTCCCGCGGAAGAGATTCCCGGGGTCGTACTTGGCCTTGACCGCCCGCAGGCGCCCGTAATGCGCCCCGTATGTGCTCTTCACGAGATCCTCCCCCTCTTCGGCGAAACCGGGAAAATTCAGATAGGTCCCCCCCTTCGTCAGGCCCTTCATCTCGTCGAAGGAACTCCGTGCCCACGCGAGGTTCGTCTCCGTCTGCCGCGGGTCGTCCCAGTTCGACTCGATGGTATACAGGAACGGTGCGTTCCTCCAGGCAACCGCCGTTGCCCCTGAATCCATCCGGCCGGCGGCGCCGCCCAGGGCCCAGATGTCGATCGAGGAGAGCCGGGAAGGTCGCCCGGCAGCATGCCGAACCGCCAGGCGGATCACCGCATCGTTCATTTCCGGCACGTACTGCGACTTCCAGTAATAAAGCCTCCCATCGGGATAGTCGGGATCGAAGAAACGCTGGACATCCAGGAAGCGCATGGGGGCGCTCAGATCGGCGATCGGGGTGTCGAACTCCCGTAAGGGGCGCGTGACACGCTCCCCTTCCTCCACGGGGCCGCTGTAACAGCCCGCCAGTATGAGAACCGGGGCCCCGCGGGCCTGTTCCGGGAAGTGCGGATCGTCCGGTGCGCTCCAGAGCACGGCGATCGCGCTCAAGTCTGCCGGGGCGTCGTTCATGAAGTCCCGGAAGAACCGCAGACCCCGCTCGGCCTTCTCGAGAGGATAGAACGGCGCAGTAAACCACACCCGCGGTCCCACCGGATGGCATCGGAATTCGAAGGAGGTGACAACACCGAAGTTCCCGCCGCCGCCGCGGATCGCCCAGTAGAGGTCCTCGTTCTCCTCGGCGCTTGCCTTGCGCAGCGTCCCGTCTGCCGTCACAACGTCCGCCGCAAGGATGTTGTCGACCGCCAGGCCGAACTTCCGCAGGAGCCATCCGTATCCCCCGTGCAGAGCAAACCCCCCGATACCGGTCGCGGAGACGACCCCGATGGGAACGGCAAGGGAGAAAACCTGGGTTTCGTGATCGATGTCCCCGAGCGTCGCGCCTCCCTCGACCCACGCGATCCGCCGTTCGGGGTCCACCCGGACGCTCCGCATTCGCGACAGATCGATCACCATACCGCCATCGGTTACGGCGGTCCCCGCCACGTTGTGGCCGCCTCCTCTCACGGTGATCTGGAGGTCGTTGTCACGGGCGAAGTTGACCATTGTGATGACATCCGCGACTCCCGTACACCGGACGATGAGCCCCGGACGCTTGTCGATCAGGCCGTTCCAGACCCTGCGCGCCTCCTCGTACGCGGGGTCCTCCGGAGTGATCAGATCCCCGCGCAACGCATCCTTTAATTTTGTGATTTCCCCCTCATTGACTGAAAATTGATCCCCCCGGTTTGTCACGATATTGGCGTAGGCAGGCATGATGGTCCTCCTTACTCATCGCCCCTTGCATGACCGTTGAAATCAAGATCTAACCTATTGAATTATATAGCGTTTCCTCATCGAACGGAACGGGGTTGTCAGTCTGATACGCGTGAGATGAAAGGGACATTCCAGGGGATTCGGCTATCTGAAGGATTTTTGCAAGGGCGGTTGCCGGAACGAAAAAACCCCGGCAACCGCTCCCCGCTTTACTTCCCGGCCGTCAGGAAATTACCTCCGGGAGCGATGGCCGTGCCGACCTTCCCCCATTGGGCCGAGTTTCCTGGCCAATTCCCGCTGCTCGGGGGAGAGCAGCGCGAAGATCCGGCTCTTGGTCCGGGCCCGGGACACGACCAGCTCGACGCGGGTTTTGTTCCGGCTTTCTGCCAGAGCCCGCACGGTTGCCTCGTCAAACGGCTCGGCCTCGATGGCCTTCCGGAGATTCTCCCGGTTTTCCGCAAGCTGCTGCCGGAGCGGCTCGGCCTTATCCCGTTCGGATGCAAGGATCGCCTTTACCTGCTCCTTCTGGGCCTCCGTCAGATCGAGCTTCTTTGCCATCCGGTCGATGCGCTGCCCGGGATCCTTTCCCCTGTGCCTGCCGGAGAACCCCCCTTCCGGAACGGCGACCATCCCGCCCCGGATGTCCCGGCAGATGCCGGAAACAGTATCTCCCCGGGGCAATGTGAACTGGACTTTGTCCCCTTCGCTCAAGCCCGCACACGCGTCGATCGCCTCCTGCGGCGGGCCTTTCGGCTTTCCGTTGCCCCAATTCCCGCCAAAGGCAAACCCCGCGGCCGGGACCATGGCCGTAAGCGCCAGGATCACCGCCGTTTTCCTGATCGTTGCTCCCATCTTTCTCATCGCGATCTCCTTTTCGTTCCGTGATTGACTTCCGCGTTCATGACCTATTAAACCCGCCGAATGTGGAGGAAATGAGGAGGAAATGAGGAAATTCGCGAAGGAGTCGGGATAAGGCTGGTTTTCCCCGATTCCTCTGTGCTATTGGGAATTGTAGCGGTGGATTCCGACTCCGGGAGCAGCGGTGAAGATCCGGATCCAATACAAATTGTTTCTCGCCATGCTGGCGGTCGCCTGCGGCGTGGTCGCCTGCATGTTCCTGGTGATGCGGTGGAGTTTCAGCCGCGGGTTCCTCGACTACGTGAACAAGGCGGACCTGGAGCGCCTCGACGTCCTGGCGGGGGCGCTCGAAGAGGCGTATGGCGGGGAGGGTTCCTGGAAATTCCTGCAAGACGACCCCCGGCGCTGGCGCCGGCTGCTTCGCGCATCTTTGCCCGGCCGGTTCCGGGAACCTCTTCCGCCGGGATCCCCAAATGACGACGCTCCCGAGGAGACGGCATTTCCGCCGCGGCGGCAAAGGCCCCGCGGCGACACTCCCTCGCCACATCCGCCCGGGCCGATGCGGCCGGAACCGGGCCACCATTTCGCGCGCAGGGTGGTGCTGCTGGACGGGGGAAAACAGGGCATCTTCGCCCCCCTCGACCTCCCGGGGAACCTGCCGTTGAAGCCCCTGCTGCAAGGGGAAGAAACGGTGGGATACCTGGGATTGCTCCCCCTGAAAATGCTCTCGGACACCCGCCAGATGCGCTTTGTCAGGGAACAGAAGCAGGCCTTTGCCCTCATTGCCCTGGCGATGGTCTTCCTGGCGGCCCTTGTGTCAATACCCCTCGCGCAACGGATGGTCAAACGAATCCGGAACCTGGCGTCGGCCACGCACCGGCTGGCGTCCGGACGGTACGACACACGTGTTCCCGTGGAGTCCTCCGACGAGCTGGGCCTGCTCGCCCGTGACTTCAACGCACTGGCCCTGACCCTCGAGAAACACGAGCAGGCGCGCCGGCAGTGGATCGCCGACATCTCCCACGAGCTGCGAACGCCCCTGTCCATCCTTCGCGGCGAGATCGAGGCCATGCAGGACGGAATCCGCGCGGCTACTCCCGAAGCGATCGGCTCCCTGCACGGCGAGGTGATCCGATTGAGCCGGCTGGTGAGCGATCTCTACGATCTTTCCCTGTCCGACCTCGGAGCCCTGACGTACAGCAAGACGGAGGCCGATCTGGTCGAGGCGCTTGCCCAGGCGCTGGACCCGTTTCGCCCGGAATATGCCGACAGGGGAATCTCGCTGGAGACCGACCTTCCGACCGGCACGGCATTTCCCCTCTTCGGCGACTCCGAGAGGCTCCACCAGCTGTTTACCAACCTGCTGGAGAATTCCCTGAAATACACCGATCCCGGCGGGCGGCTTCGGGTCTTTGTCGAACGCGGCGACGGGACGGCAACGGTCCATTTCCAGGACTCGGGGCCCGGCGTTCCCGAGGGCGACATGGAAAAGCTCTTCGACCGGCTCTACCGGGTGGACAGCTCCCGCAACCGGGAGTCGGGCGGTGCGGGGCTTGGCCTTTCGATCTGCCGGAGCATCGTCGAGGCGCACGAAGGAACGATCGCGGCCTTCCCGTCCCCACTCGGCGGCCTCTGGGTGAAGATCGAGCTCCCCATGAGCGGATAGGAAACGATGCCGAAGAAAATCCTGGTGGTCGAGGACGAGCCGAAGCTGGCCGACCTGTTGCGGGATTACCTGGAACAGGCGGGATACGTTCCGCACTGCCTGGGAAACGGCCGGGAAGCCGTCCCATGGGTTCGTGAGCAGGCCCCCGACCTGGTCCTGCTCGACCTGGTGCTGCCGGGCAAAGACGGGATGGAGATCTGCAAGGAGATCCGTTCCTTCTCCGC
>JBAUKK010000153.1:0-10079 GCA_049577645.1 Candidatus Deferrimicrobiaceae bacterium | reverse complement strand
TGGCAAACGGCTGCTCCATCGATGCTTCCGTAAACCCGCGGGCGATCCGGGCGATCGTGGAGGCGGCCCGCCTTCCCGGCTGACGGGAGATCCGTCACCGGGTAAAGGAAAGGATCAGTTCCCTTCGGTCCGGGTACATCCGCAGCAGCTTCTCACGTGTCGGAATCGAGAAATCCGCGAACTCGAACCCCGGGGGCGCGAAGCAGGCCACCAGGGTGTACTCACCCAAGCTTCTTACCGCCTGCAGCTTCCTGGCAGGCACAATTGCGACCGGTTCTCCGCCTTCCGTTGCGTGACCGAGCGTGATGCGCCGGACCTCCCGTCCCAGGAAAAACCGGCCTGCTAACGTGTAAAGGCTTGCAGAAGAGGTCCACGGTGGAGTAGATGGAGTAGAGGAGCGGAGGACGTGTCGTTGCAATGGGAAACGAACCATCCACAAGGAGGAATGGCATGAAAAAGAATCCTTTTTTGGGAACGTTACTATTCTCCCTGTTATTCCTGGCGACGGCGGCACATGCTGACGAAATGATGAGGAGGGCACAGACGGTTTTCAAGCCGATCCCGAAATCCCCTCCCGCCCTGGAGAGAAATCCGATCACCCCCGAGAAGGTCGAGCTCGGAAAGATGCTCTACTTCGACCCGAGGCTATCGTCCAGCGCCCTGATAAGCTGTAACACCTGCCACAACGTCGGCATGGGCGGCGACGACTTCCAGGAAACCTCCACCGGACACGGCTGGCAGAAAGGGCCGAGGAACGCCCCGACCGTGCTGAACTCCATTTTCAACCTGGCGCAGTTCTGGGACGGCAGGGCGCCGGACCTGAAGGAGCAGGCCAAGGGGCCTGTGCAGGCGTCGGTCGAGATGAACAATACGCCCGAAGGCGCCATGAAGACCATCGGAAGCATGCCCGGATACGTGAAGATGTTCAAGCGGGCATTTCCCGGGGAAAAGAACCCGTTGAACTTTGAAAACATGGCGAAGGCCATCGAGGTATTCGAGGCCACGCTGATTACGCCGGACTCCCGGTTCGATCAATACCTCAAGGGTGACGCCAAGGTCCTTACGTCTGCGGAGAGGGAAGGGTTGAAGCTCTTCATGGAAAAGGGCTGCGGAGGCTGCCACGGGGGGATGAACATGGGAGGCGCCGGATATTTCCCCTTCGGAGTCGTGGAAAGGCCCAAAGAGGAGATCACCGCCGGCGACGTGGGGCGGTTCAAGGTGACCGGAGCGAAAGCGGACGAGTACGTTTTCAAGGCTCCTTCCCTGAGGAACACAGCTCTGACGCCGCCCTATTTCCACTCAGGCAGGGTATGGGGCTTGAAAGACGCCGTAACGATCATGGGTTCCGCTCAGCTGGGCATCTCTCTTGCCAAAGGGGAAACGGAAAAAATTGTGGCTTTTTTGGAGTCCACAACGGGGGTTCAGCCTAAGATCGTGTATCCGGTTTTGCCGGCCTCCACGGAGACTACCCCGAAACCGATGCTGGATTAGGAGGGCGTTCCTCTCGGAGCGTATCGCCGTAGCCGTCGCCCTGCACGAAGAAATGGTTGTCCCGCACCATCCGGCGCCTCCTTGCGACGTGACGCGCCGGATCCGGAAAGAAAAGGGACGTTCTTGACCTTCTCGTCCGAACGGAACGACTCCTGCCCTGCGCCGACATACCAGCAGTCGGCCGCACGCATCTTCCTGGCATTCCTCCGGCTCGGTCTTACGGCCTTCGGCGGCCCGGCCATGGTCGCCTACATCGGCGACCTTGCGGTGGCAAGAAAACAATGGCTCTCGGGGGAGTCCTTCCGGGAGGGAGTGGGTCTCTGCCAGTCGCTACCCGGGGCCACGGCGATGCAGACTGCAGCCTACGCGGGGCTGCGCGCCGGAGGGCTTGGCGGAGGAATCGCCGCCTACGTCGGATTCGGTCTTCCCGCCTTCCTCCTGATGCTCGCGTTATCCGCCGTGTACGGGGAGGCGCGCGACGTGAAGTTGGTCACGTCGGTCTTTCGAGGGCTGCAGGTGATCGTCGTGGCCATCGTGGCAAACGCCACCGTGAACTTCGGCCGGGCATCCCTTGCGAACTGGAGGGATGGCCTCCTTGCCGCAGTCGGAGCGGTCTATCTCTTGGCCGGAGGAAGCCCGATTCTGGTCATCGCGGGTGCGGCAGCCGCCGGTCTGCTCCTCTGCCGGAAGGGGGAGAGTGAGGCTACCTCCCATGCACCCGTGGGTGCGCCCGCGGGGCGGGGCGTGCGCGAGGCGGCGATCCTGGTCGCCATGGCAGCCGTAGGTCTGGGAGTGCTCCGTGCGCTAAACGAAAATCTCTTCTCTCTTGCGGAGGTCATGCTCAAGGTGGACCTGTTCGCCTTCGGCGGAGGGTTCGCTTCCTTGCCGATCCTGCTCCACCAGGTGGTCGAGGTAAGGCACTGGCTGGACGCGAGGACCTTTCTGGACGGCATCGCGCTGGGACAGGTCACCCCGGGCCCCATCGTCATCACCGCCACCTTCATTGGCTACCAGGTCGCAGGCCTGGCCGGGGCCCTGGTCGCCACCCTGGCGATCTTCACCCCCTCGTTCGTCGTCCTGGTCGTCGCGGTGCCTTACCTGGGCACTCTGCGCCGCTCGCCGCTCTTCCATCGTGCGCTTCGGGGCATCCTCGCCTCGTTCGTCGGCCTGCTCCTGGCCGTAACGCTGCGCTTCTCGGGCAGTGTGCTGTGGAGCTTGCCGGCCGCAGCGGTCTGCGCTATCGCCTTCGCGGCCCTCAGGCTGCGCGTCGACCTCCTGTGGGTCGTCCTCTGCGGAATCGCGGTCTCGGCTGCCTTCCTCTGAAACCGCACCTTCCGGCTCGAAATCGAACGGAAAATCGGAACAGGCTCTGCGGAGTCGGCAAACATGTGGGCAAAGAGGGAAGGGGAAAACGTCAGGGTTTCTTTTGGACCAGGCGCTTGTCGAAGACAAACGGGGTGGATTCGCTCTTCTTGATGTCGATCCGCGCAAATTCCGCGTGCAGCGGATTCAACAGGTAATTGTTGGCGGTTGGAATGATTGCCGAAGGGACGCATAATACCGCGGATCGTTTCCGGGAAAGCCAGTTCTGGCCGAGTTCCTGCAGAAACTCCGGGGCAGGATAGGAATTCCAGTTCTTGGGAAGCTCGTCACGAAGGATCTTCTCCATCTTCAGGCCGTCCGGGATGTCCGCAGGCAGGATCATGAGATCGACCGGCAGCGTGGACGGCTCGACATGGACCAGGGTCTCCAGAGCGGCAAGCGCCTCCGAGGAGGCTGTATAGACGACAAGCGATCCCCGCCCGTGCCATCTCCCCCCGTGCAACAAGGAACCCTTCCCTGAGAAGGCCTCACCGGCATATTTCTTCCTGGTGATCTTGAAGACCCGGATCAACTGAAGATTCCGTGCTCGATCCTGGCCAGAACCTCTTCGACCTGGCGTGCTCCGATGTCCGTCGAAGTGAGATAGAGCGGAACGGCCCCTCCCAGGGCCCGGTTCGGCGTTCTCATCCAGTCCGTCGCTTTCTCTTCCGTGCCCAGCGTCTCGATCGCCCTGGCCGTGATGCGTGCCAGCCTCGCGATCCGGTCGGACTCGTCAACCCTGAACCTCTTGGCTGTCTTGCGGCGGATAAGGGTCCGGCTGGAAATCGTCAGGGCGCGGGACGCTTCTTCCCTGCCAAGGCGGAGCTTCCCCGTCAGAACCACGAATGCCCCGTAGGGCAGGCCTTCCAGGAGAATGTCCCGCAGGTCCCTGAGGGAAGATACGTCGCGTTTCAAGACCTTCTTTCCCCCGAGAATCTCGGCGACCGCCACCTTGCCCGCCATGTCCCGCACCTCCCCGTGCGAATCGGTGTCTTCCAGCTGGCATCAAGTATACCGCCATATGGCATAGACGGCAACCATTCCTCCGGGCCGCAGATGGTTTGAGGATACGTGTTTTTTTGAAAATGCGGTATATTCCCGGGGGGGATCGATTCGAGGTCTTCCATTTGCAGAAAAAGGGGGAGGGGATGCCGAAGCGAGACGACATCCGGAAAGTCCTGATCATCGGCTCGGGGCCGATCGTCATAGGCCAGGCCTGCGAATTCGACTACTCGGGAACCCAGGCGTGCAAGGCCCTCCGGAAGCTCGGGTACAAGATCGTCCTCGTCAACTCCAATCCCGCGACGATCATGACCGACCCCGCTATGGCGGACGCCACCTATATCGAGCCGCTCACCGTCGCCTGCCTCACGGAGATCATCGAAAAGGAGAGGCCCGACGCCCTCCTGCCGAACCTCGGGGGGCAGACGGGGCTTAACCTTTCCTCCACCCTGGCCCGGGAAGGAGTGCTCGAGAAGTACGGCGTCAAGGTGATCGGGGTCAACCTCGAAGCCATCAAGCGCGGCGAGGACCGCCAGGAGTTCAAGAACACGATGAACCGTCTCGGCCTCGAGATGCCCCGGAGCGAAATCGCCCACAGCCTCAAGGAGGCGAAGGAGGTCGTGAAGAGGATCGGCTTCCCCGTCGTGCTCCGCCCCGCCTACACGCTCGGGGGAACCGGGGGCGGTTTCGCCTACAACATGGAGGAGTTCGAGACGATCGTCTCCCGGGGCCTCTCCGTGAGCATCGTCGGCCAGGTCCTCGTTGAGGAGTCCGTCCTCGGGTGGGAGGAGCTCGAGCTCGAGGTGGTCCGGGATGCCAGGGGGCAGAAGATCACGGTCTGCTTCATCGAGAACGTGGACGCCATGGGGATCCACACGGGCGACTCCTTCTGCACCGCGCCGATGCTCACCGTCGCCCCGGAGCTCCAGGGGCGGCTCCAGAAATACTCCTACGACATCGTGGATGCCATCGAGGTCATCGGGGGGACCAACATCCAGTTCGCCCACGACCCTGCCACGGGCCGCGTGGTCGTCATCGAGATCAACCCCCGCACCTCCCGCTCTTCCGCCCTGGCGTCCAAGGCAACGGGGTTCCCCATCGCCTTCGTCTCCTCCCTGCTCGCCTGCGGATTGACCCTCGACGAGATCCCCTATTGGCGGGACGGGACGCTCGAGAAGTACACCCCTTCCGGGGATTACGTGGTCGTCAAGTTCGCCCGGTGGGCCTTCGAGAAGTTCAAGGGGGTGGAGGACCGGCTCGGCACCCAGATGCGCGCCGTGGGCGAGGTGATGAGCCTCGGAAAGACGTACAAGGAGGCCTTCCAGAAATCGATCCGGTCCCTCGAGATCGGCCGGTACGGCCTGGGGTTCGCGAAGGACTTTCACCGCCGTTCCCTCGAGGAGCTCCTGGATCTTCTCGTCGAACCGACGAGCGAGCGCCAGTTCGTCATGTACGAGGCGCTGCGCAAGGGGGCGGACGTAGAAGACCTCTACCGGCGTACCCACATCAAGCCGTGGTTCATCCTGCAGATGAAGGAGCTCGTGGAGCTCGAAGAACAGGTGCTGCGATGCAAGGGAGGCCTCCCGCCGGACGACCTGCTCGCCCAGGCCAAGAGGGACGGGTTTGCCGACCGGTACCTCGCCGAAATCCTCGGCGTGCCGGAGGCGGCGGTCCGAAAGAAGCGCACTGCCCTGGGGGTGGTCGAGGCGTGGGACGCGGTCCCCGTGAGCGGGGTGGAGAACGCCGCCTACTACTACTCGACCTACAACGGCCCCGACCGGGTGCCCACCGGCGGGCGGAAGAAGATTCTCGTCCTGGGGGGCGGTCCCAACCGGATCGGCCAGGGGATCGAGTTCGACTACTGCTGCGTCCACGCGGCGTTCGCCCTGCGGGAGGCGGGGTACGAGTCGATCATGATCAACTGCAATCCCGAGACCGTCTCCACCGACTACGACACCTCCGACAAGCTCTACTTCGAGCCCCTCACGGTGGAGGACGTCCTGGCCATCTACGAAAAGGAGAAGCCCGAGGGGGTCATGGTCCAGTTCGGGGGGCAGACGCCGCTCAACATCGCCTCGGAGCTGGAGATGGCGGGCGTCAGGATTCTCGGGACCCCGCCGGCGGTCATCGACCTGGCCGAGGACCGGGACCATTTCCGCATGCGGATCGAGAAGCTCGGGATTCCCCAGACGGAGTCCGGGATGGCCTCCGACCTGGACGAGGCGCTCGCGATCGCCCGTCGGATCGGCTATCCGCTCATGGTCCGTCCTTCCTATGTCCTGGGGGGGAGAGCCATGGAGAAGGTGTTGGACGAGGAGGACCTGCGGACCTATCTGGCGAAGGCCGTGGAGATCTCCCCCGAGCGGCCGGTCCTGATCGACCGGTTCCTGCCGGACGCCGTCGAGGTCGAGGCGGACGCGATCTCCGACGGGACGGACGCCTTTATCCCGGCCGTCATGGAGCATATCGAACTGGCGGGGATCCATTCCGGCGACTCGGCCTGCGCCATCCCTCCCATCACCCTCGCCCCGGAGCATATCGCGACCATCGAGGAGTACACCCGGAGGATCGCGGTGGAGTTCGGCGTGATTGGGCTCATGAACATCCAGTACGCCATCGCCGGGGGCACGGTCTACATCCTGGAGGCCAATCCCAGGGCGAGCCGGACCGTCCCTCTCGTCTCGAAGGTCTGCAACATCCCGATGGCCCGGCTGGCGACGCGGGTCATGCTGGGGGAGAAGCTCAAGGACCTGGGCCTGACCCGCAGGCCCGTCCCCCACTTCGGGGTCAAGGAGGCGGTCTTCCCATTCAACATGTTCCCCGAGGTCGATCCCCTCCTGGGGCCCGAGATGCGCTCCACCGGGGAGGTCCTCGGGATAGCGGAGACGTACGGCGAGGCGTTCTTCAAGTCCCAGGAGGCGGCCTACCAGGCCATCCCCCTGTCGGGGACGGTCCTCATCACCGTCGCCGGTGCGGACAAGGCGGGCGCCGTCGAAGCCGGGCGGCGATTCGCGTCGCTGGGCTTCCGGATCGTGGCAACGGAAGGAACACTGCTGTCACTGGCGGAAGGAAGTGTTCCCGCCGAACCGATCCTCAAGCTTCAGGAGGGGAGACCCAACATCGTCGACGCGATCAAGAACGGGGAGATCCAGCTCGTGGTCAACACCCCCGCCCGGAAGGAGAGCATCTACGACGACTCGTACATCCGAAAGGCGGCCGTCGCAAACAAGGTCCCTTACATCACGACGACGGCCGCAGCCGTCGCCGCGGCGATGGGGATCGAGGCGGTCCGGAAAGGGCGGGGGACGGTCCGCAGCCTTCAGGAGTACCACGCCCGCTGCGGCAGGTAAGGCCGGCCGCACGGGAAGCGCCTTCCCGGCATCGGGCGATCCTTTATGCCAAAGTATCCATTATGGCATTAAATGTTGCGCTGGGGCGCATCGCTTTTGACGTCTTTACCGGATCCGGATCGTAATAGCCGCCCAGATCCTGAGGTTTCCTCTGAGCGCCCAGCAGCTCCTGATTGATTTTTTCCTCGTTCTCTACCAGCTGCTTCGCCACTTTGGCAAAACGTGCCTGCAGCTCCTTATCTTTGGTCTGTCCGGCCAACGCCTGCGCCCAATACATTGCGAGGTAGAAATGGCTCCCCCGGTTATCGATCTCGCCAACTTTTCGGGCCGGCGACTTGTTGTTGTCCAGGAACTTGCCGATTGTCTGTTCCAGCGTCTCCGCCAGAACGTTCACTTTCTCATTTTTGGTCGTGTTCGCGACATGTTCCAGTGATGCGGAAAACGCCGAGAATTCGCCAAGGGAATCCCATCGCAGGTACCCTTCCTTTACGAACTGCTGGACATGCTTGGGCGCCGAACCGCCGGCTCCCGTCTCGAACAGTCCACCGCCGTTCAGGAGAGGAACAATCGAGAGCATTTTGGCGCTGGTGCCGATTTCGATGATCGGAAACAGGTCGGTCAGATAGTCCCGCAACGCGTTCCCGGTAACGGAAATCGTGTCTTTCCCCGCCCGGATTCTCTCCAGCGAGAACCGCATCGCTTCCGGCGGAGCCATGATGGAAAACTCCAGGCCCTTCGTATCGTGATCCTTGAGATACGCATTCACCTTCTCGATGATCTGTCCATCGTGCGCCCGGTCCTTGTCCAGCCAGAAAACGGCAGGCGCCCCGGTCGCCCTTGCCCTGTTGACGGCCAGCTTTACCCAATCTTTTATCGCCACGTCTTTTGTCTGACACATTCTAAAGATATCGCCTTCCTCCACTTTCTGCTCGAGCAGCGTCTTTCCGGAAGCATCGACGGCGCGGATCGTCCCGTTTCCCGGCGCCTGGAATGTCTTGTCGTGGGAACCGTACTCCTCCGCCTTTTGCGCCATGAGACCGACATTCGGGACGCTTCCCATCGTTGCGGGATCGAATGCTCCGTGCGTTTTGCAGTTTTCGATGATTTCCTTGTATATCGTTGCGTAGCATCGATCCGGGATCATCGCCTTTACTTGGTGGGGTTTTCCATCCGGCCCCCACATCGTTCCCGAATCACGAACGACCACCGGCATGGAGGCATCGACGATGATGTCGCTTGGCACATGCAGGTTGGTGATGCCTCTGTCCGAGTCGACCATCGCAAGAGCAGGGCGTTTCTTGTAAACGGCCTGAATGTCCGCCTCGATTTCCGCCCTTTGCGCTTCCGGCAGTTTCTGGATCTTTGCGTAAAGATCGCCCAGGCCGTTGTTGACGTTCACGCCCAGCTGCCTGATGACAGCCGCATGCTTCTCGAAGACGTCTTTATAGAAGACGGAAACGGCATGACCAAACATGATGGGGTCGGATACTTTCATCATGGTCGCCTTGAGATGCAGCGACAGCAGCACGCCGCTCTTTTTCGCGTCTTCGATCTGCTCTTCATAGAATTTCCGCAACGCGCGGACGTTCATCACCGCCGCATCGAGAACTTCCCCTTCCATGAGGGGAAGCTTCTCTTTCAGGACGGTTACCTTTCCGTCACCCGCGACGAACTCGATCTTGGCATCTGTCGCCTTTTTGATGGTAGTGGATGTTTCGCTGCCGTAGAAATCTCCGCCGCTCATATGAGACACATGTGTTTTGGAATCGCTGGTCCATGGGCCCATTCTGGGCGGCTTCTTTTTGGAAAACTGTTTCACCGAGGCCGGTGCCCTGCGGTCCGAGTTTCCTTGCCGCAGTACCGGGTTTACGGCACTTCCCAGGATCTTGGCGTATCTTTCATGAAGCTCTTTCTCGGCCTTGTTTTTCGGCTCCTCGGGATAGTCCGGGACCTTATAGCCATGGTCCTGCAGTTCCTTGATCGCCCCTTTGAGCTGGGGAATCGATGCGCTGATATTGGGCAGCTTGATGATATTGGCCTCCGGCGTCAGCGCGAGCTCGCCCAATTTGACCAGATAGTCCGGTCTCTTTTGGCTCTCGGTCAGGTTTTCGGGGAAGTTCGCGATGATCCTGCCGGCAAGAGAGATATCCCACGTTTCGACGGAAATTCCGGTTCCGTTGGTAAATGCCTGGATGACGGGGAGAAGGGAGTATGTTGCCAGTGCCGGCGCCTCATCGATTTTTGTCCAGATGATCTTGGATGTCTTGGTCGTCATATTCTCTCCTTTAGGTTTTATGCGAAGGGGGAACTGTTCCGGATCATACGCCGACTACTGTGCGGTTGACTTCGTCAAGTCGTGCGAAGGGACTGATCACGCCGTCAGTATGCTGTATACAAAATCGAATGGACTGTCAAGCAGAAAACCGTAATTTAAGGCCCAGAGCGAAAGACTTCGCTTGCGGATTCGGGGCCGACGTGGTACGTTGACCGCAGATCGAAAAATCCCGAGACACAATCCTCTCCACAAGGGACCTTTCGAAGAAGCGGGCCCGCCGCCGTGGCAGGGCGTTCGAAGCTTCTCCTGAAACTTCACCATGCGGAAAGATCGGACGGGCGAACAGCATGCTCCCCCGGTTGTGCTTGGTGAAAAAAACGTCAGGAGAAGAAGAGAACATGCAAGAAAAGAGAACGTCACAGGAAAGAAAATCGTTCGAAGCGTTCGGGCTGTGCCCCGGGCTCCTCCGCGCCGTAGCGGAAAAGAACTACACCACCCCGACCCCCATCCAGGAGAAGGCGATCCCCTTCGTGATGGAGGGGAAGGACCTCCTCGGCTGCGCACAGACCGGCACCGGAAAGACGGCCGCCTTTGCGCTC
>JBAUKK010000152.1:0-2837 GCA_049577645.1 Candidatus Deferrimicrobiaceae bacterium | reverse complement strand
TTACTTTTTTAAGCCTCGTCCTGCTTGTGATCACCTGCTGGATGGTGCTCAGGCGACCTTCCGGCTCCAGGGTGACGGTGGATTGAACGAAATTTTCGGGGACCTGTTCGGGAATGGTCATGATCGTGGTCGCGGAGAGGTACTGTTTCGGTGTCCCGGCAATGTATACAACAGCGCTTAAGAATACGACGATGTAAGCCAGGACAACAATCCACTTCCTCGCCAGAAAGATCTGGAAATAATCATGCAATTCCATGTCGGGTCGAAGCGGCATACGATTCCTCTAATAGGGTTTGTAGAACCTGCTGACGGTACAACCGAGAAAGACCGATTCCCGGTCGAGGTCGCCTCGTGACAGGCCACTTGACCGCTGGCGGACGATATTCCCCGACAATTGAA
Source organism: Candidatus Deferrimicrobiaceae bacterium (assembly GCA_049577645.1). Classification (GTDB taxonomy): domain Bacteria; phylum Desulfobacterota; class Deferrimicrobia; order Deferrimicrobiales; family Deferrimicrobiaceae; genus CSP1-8. The sequence continues at coordinate 2,438 of JBAUKK010000152.1, read as the reverse complement.
AAGAAACCCATTGGAACGCCTGGTATTCCAACCCTCCTCTCCCCTGCCACGTATCGACATCCTCGGTCACCGGATCATCGTTGGATGTGTTGCTCTGGTAGTATCCGGAAAGATTCCACGACCACCGCTCGGTGAATCGATCGTTCATCAGAAATGCAATACTGGCTCTTTCCGTTGTGATACCGAGACTTCCGCCGATACGTTCGTAGGAACCCCGAAGCGTCGCCCGAAAGTATTGCCATGCGTACGTAACGCCCAGGTTCCCGTAGGGGGACCATTCGTCGTTTCCTGTTGTCGGATCATCAACCTTCAGGTAGGTCGCGCCGCCGCGTGCGGTCAGGGTGTATAACTGCGTCAGTCGATAGCTGCCGGCCAACCCCACCGTGTGCGTATCTGAATCCTGGGCTATCTCATAGGAGTTGTTGGCGTAGGTGTAGAAAACCCCCGAGGAAAACCGGGGAGTAAATCTATACAACAGGGAGACATCGCCGGTTACTCTTCTATAATCCTGCAAGCCGGTGACCGAGGTGTCACTACTGTAATCACGCTGATATATCCCTCCTCCCACGAGGAGATTGGTTCTGGGAGTCAGGAGATACCCCATCCGGAGAAAACCCCGATATTCCCTTTCCTTGACCCTTTCCGTCACGATCGCCTCGGAAGGAGGAATATCGGGATCGGAAATGGGAGCCTGCGTCAGGGCGTTCCTTTGGACGGCATCCTCGCTTTCCACGAACCGGGCAAAGGGCCTGAAGGTAAACCGGGGGGTCACCCGCATGAAATTCTCAGCGGAAAGGGATACATCCTTCGTTGCCGTTACGCTGTTCAGCTCGGAACGGTCCTGGTACCACTCGGATTGAATGCCCCCTCCGATCCGTAGCGTCGTCTGATACGCATCCAGGTAAAAGGTAAGCCTCGGTTCGGCGCGAAAGATATAATCGGAAGTCTCGTTGGAAGAGGTATTGAAGATGTTGGAGTCCCACCCCCCTTCGAGTGCAATCGAAGGGATCGCCTGGAATCCCGCAGCCGCCGATGGGATAGCAAGGGCGCAAAAAAACGCTACGGCGGCCGCGGCGGGAAAACCCCGATTCCGCTGATTGCCATTCATCATGGCACCACGATTGTGTCGCCGGATTTCATCATATAATTTCCTTCTCCCGATTTGATCAGGTCGTGATAATTGATCAAGCGAATTTCCTGTTTCCCGTCATTATTGCGAATCAGCCGGATTTTCTGGGGAGAGGCAAACTGGGTAAACCCCCCCGCCAGGGACAGGGCCTGAAGCACGGACAAGTCGCCACGCAAGGGGTAGGTTCCCGGCCTGGTGACGTACCCGGTGACGAAAAATTTTGGCGCGTTGACCTCTTTTACAATGACGGATACGACGGGTTCCTTTATCAAGGGAAGAAGTTTCTGACGGATCCGGTCGGCAAGTTCCTCGGATGTCATCCCTTCCGCCTGGATGTCCTGAAGCAGGGGCATGGAGATCTTCCCATCCGGGCGGACAACGACGTCTTGCGTCAATTCCTCGTTCTCCCACACCGAGACATGAAGCACATCCTCTTGCCCGATCCGATAGCCGGTTCCCGCCGCCGACTCCATGGCAACCGCCGATGTCGGTCCGTCCATTCCACCGGGGATTGACAGGAAAGTTGGAATCAGGACCAAAGCCGCCAAGGGGATCCCCCAAATAGTAAAACCCGTCCGCATCTTCACGGCACTACGATGGTATCGCCGGGCTTCAACAAGTAATGCCCCTCCCCGCCTTCCTCGATCAGATGGTAGTAATTTATCAATCGCACCTCTTGATTGCCGGATACGTATCGTATGACTTTTATTTTCTTGGGAGATGCAAAAGGGGTAAACCCCCCTGCCTGGGACAACGCTTGCAAGACGTTCAGGTCGCCGCGCAAGGGGTAGGTCCCCGGTTTGGCCACATACCCGATGATGGAAATTTTTGGCGCATTGATTTCCCTCACGATAACCGAAACATTCGGATTCTTGATGTAGGAAAGAAGCTTGTCGCGGATCCGATCGGCAAGCTCCGCGGATGTCCGTCCTTCCGCCTGGATGTCCTGGATCAGGGGCATCGAGATCTTCCCGTCCGGGCGTACGGTGACATCCCCTGTCAGCTCCTCGTTATCCCAGACATCGATATGAAGAACATCCTCGGGCCCGATCCGGTAATTCGGACCGCCGATATTTTCTGTCGCGGCCGGTTGTTCATTTTGTGGGACCGCCGACTGTCGGGCGGAACGGGCGATTTCCCTCTGAGGGACCGCATTCTCTTTTTTCCTCTCCGGAAGGGTTGGGGGTGACGCCCGCCGGGAAACCACGGGTGGGGCGGCTGCTCGCATTGTTGGCGACTGACTGCTTGCGACCGGGGGAGGCGGTGATGTCACGTTGCCCTTGTTCGCCGGGGGAGCAGGGGGTGACGC
>JBAUKK010000151.1:0-3307 GCA_049577645.1 Candidatus Deferrimicrobiaceae bacterium | reverse complement strand
GGCGGAGGCGACCCCGCCCAGGTTGTGCCCGCAGGCGTGCCCAAGCCCCGGCAGTGCGTCCATCTCGCACAAAAGCGCCACCGCCGGCTTCCCCCTGCCGAAGGAAAACTCCGCCCGGAATGCGGTGTCCATCCCCGCAACCCCGCGTTCGACCCGGAACCCGCGATCCGCAAGAAACGTGGAGAGGATTTCGGAAGTCCGCGTCTCGCGGAGCGGAAGTTCGGCGAACCCGGTGATCTCCCGAAGTATCCTTTCCGCCTCGGGACGGAGCGTTCCGGCAATACGGAGGAGTTTTGCTCTGTTCCGGTCCATTATTCTGTCGTGGCGGGGAGGCAAGGTGCTATCTTAGCATATTCATGGTACGGCTTTTTCGCCCGGAGGCCGGCCCAAAGAACGCAAAAGGCGGGAGAATGACACGCTGGAAATCGATCACCGTGGAGACGCGACGGGAGGCGGTGGACGCTCTCTCCCACTTCTTCACGGAACACGGTTCGCTGGGGATGGCGTACGACGAGCGGCTGTTCGGCCCGGACGGGGATCCGGCGGATCCCCTTCCTCCCCCCGATGAGGTGACCCGGCTCACCGCATACTTCCCCTGGGAGGCGGATCTGCACTCCGTGAAGCGGGAATTCCTGGACTTCCTCCCCGTGCTGGCCGAATCCTTCGGCAGGGATGCGGGGGCCTTTATATCAGCGGCGGAGATTACGGACTTCGGCTGGGCGGAAAAGTGGAAGGAGCACTTCAAGCCGGTGCGGATCGGGAAGCGGATCACCGTGAAGCCGTCGTGGGAGCCGTACTCGCCCGCGCCCGAGGAGGTCGTCCTCACCATCGACCCCGGCCAGGCATTCGGCACCGGGACGCACGAGACGACGCAGATGTGCCTCCGGTTCCTGGAGGAGGTCTTCGACGCTGCGCCTGTGCCCCGCCGGGTGCTGGACATCGGAACCGGGACCGGGATCCTCGGTATCGCTGCGGCCCGCCTGGGCGCGTCGTTTACGCTCGGGATCGACGTCGACCCCAAGGGAGTGGAAGTCGCCGGCGAAAACGCCCGAAACAACGGCGTGGAGGACCGGTTCCACACCGCCATGACCCCGCTGTCGTGCGTGGAGGGAAGGTACGACCTCATCCTGGCGAATGTTCTCGCGGAGATCCTCTCCGACCTCAAGCAGGAGATCACCGTCCGGCTGGAGCCCGGGGGGAAACTGGTCCTCTCCGGGATTCTTGCGGAGAAGAGCGACTCGGTGGCAAAGGAGTATGAAGCCATCGGATGCCGGCTTGTGGGGAAAAAGGAGGAGAGCCAGTGGGCCGCCCTCCTCTTCCGGCGAGAAAGGGCAACATCGTAGGATGCCCACGTTTTTCGTCAACCGCGCGAAGGTCCAGGGGGACACGGCCGTTCTCTCCGGCACGGAGGCGGGGCATATGCTCCGCTCGCTCCGCCTGGCCCCCGGCGACTCGTTCTTCGCCTTCGACGAGGAGGGGAAGAGGTACCGGATGCGGATCCTCGAGGCGACGTCGCGGTCGCTCCGCGCCGAAGTGCTCGAATCGTGGCCGCCGGAACCTCCCCCGGAGGTTGCCGTCACCCTTCTCGTCGGGCTGCCCAAGGCCGACAAGATGGACTTCATCCTCGAAAAGGCGACCGAGCTCGGCTGTTTTCGGGTGGCGCCGTTCCGGTCGTCCCGGACGATTCCCCGGCTCGACGCGCAGGACGCGCGAAGGAGACTCGCGCGCTGGGAGCGGGTGGCGCTCGCGGCCGCCAAGCAGTGCGGCTCCGCCCGTGTGCCGGAGATCCCGGGACTTCTCTCCTACCACGATGCGCTGGCTTTCGGAGCCGCGGCGGACGGACGAATCGTCTTCTACGAGGGAGAGGGGCGGTTCGGGCTGAAGAAAATCCTATCCGACATGGGGGAGGCGAAACGTGTGGCGCTTCTCATCGGTCCCGAGGGGGGATTCTCGGAAGACGAAGTAAAGGAGGCGGAGCGGGCGGGGTTTGTCCGCGCGGGGCTGGGACAAAGGATCCTGCGGGTGGAGACGGCCGCCATCGCCGCGGTGAGCATGGTAATGTATCATTTCGGGAACCTATGACGGGCTTGCTCACGATGAGGGAAGAACACCATTACGCGGGCTTCTGGATCCGCCTGGTTGCGCGCGTCATCGACCTCATCCTTCTCCTCGCCGCGTTCAACCTTTTCATCCTGGGGGACCGGATGGGGGCGGACGCGGGCCTGTGGGCCCCGACCGGACTCGATAACGGGATCTGGTTCGACCAGCTCTCGGTGGAGAACCTGGCCCGGGGCGTCTTTTTCCTCTTCTTCCCGGTCTTCTACTACGTATTCCTCCACGGCGCCTACGGCCAGACCTTCGGCAAAATGGCCCTCCGGATCAAGGTGCTCAATGAGGACGGGTCTTCTCTCGACTACCGCAAGGCGTTCCTGCGTTGGCTCGGATATTTCCTGTGCGACCTGACCCTCAATATCGGCTACGTATGGGCCGCCTTCGACCTGCGCAAGCAGGGGCTGCACGACAAAGTGTGCAGGACGATCGTCGTCCATGAGAATTAGGCGACCGGCGCTTGACAGGATCTGACCGGTATCATTACAATTATTGGTTCCCGGACGTGGCCCTTTAGCTCAGATGGTAGAGCAGAGGACTGAAAATCCTCGTGTCCGCAGTTCAATTCTGCGAGGGGCCACCATGCAATAGAAAGGACCTGGCCGACATCGGCCAGGTCCTTTTTTTCTTCTACCGGCCAGGAACCGGTAGCGCGGGCTTCCGGCGGATATGCGGGGGGACCCGACCCTTATCTCCCCAGCTTCTCCATCACCGACCGCACCTTCCCCTCGATGGACGAAGTTTTGTCGCGACGATCGTCGATCTTGATCAGCGTGGACACGCGCTCCGCGCCCTCGGCAAACGGCAATTCGTGCATCCGCCGCAGGACCGGCAGGATCGCGTCGATGTCTCCCTCGATGATCGTCCCCATGGCAGTAAGCTGGCTTTTCAGGCCGCTGTCCTTGAGAACCCGCTCCACCCCGGCCACGTAGGACGAAAGACTGGTAGTCGCTGTCCCGAGGGGTACAATACTTACGAAGACGATGGCCATTCCCTTCCTCCCGGTTTTTTCCCGATCCGCCGGTGCCCCGTCATTCCCTTGTTCCTGATCGTTGCATAACATCCCGCGAGGTTACGCCTCCCGCTCTACCTCGATGTCGATGGTGATCTCCACCTCCTCGCCCACGACCACCCCTCCGGCTTCGATCGCCTTGTTCCACGTGAGTCCGAAATCCTTCCGGTTGATCGTCGTGGACGC
>JBAUKK010000150.1:0-15167 GCA_049577645.1 Candidatus Deferrimicrobiaceae bacterium | reverse complement strand
GGGACAACGTGGGGTTGACGGTGGAATTGATCACTCCGGTGGCGATGGAGAAGGAGCTGCGGTTCGCGATCCGGGAGGGCGGACGCACCGTGGGGGCCGGCGTCGTTTCGGAGATCGTGGAATAACGAGGAAGAGGGAGACCCCATGGCGATGGAACACCAGAAGATTCGCATCCGCTTGAAAGCGTTCGATTACAAGCTGCTGGACAAGGCGACCGGCGAGATCGTCGAAAAGGCGAAGCAGACGGGGGCGAAGGTGGCGGGTCCGATACCCCTGCCTACGAGGATCGAGAGATTCACCGTGAACCGATCGCCGCACGTCGACAAGAAAAGCCGGGAGCAATTCGAGATCCGGACGCACAAGCGCGTACTGGATATCCACGAGCCGCCGGCCGCAACGATCGATGCACTCATGAAACTCGATCTCCCGGCGGGAGTGGAAGTGGAGATCAAGCTCTGAAGACCTCACCAGCCGGGTATTGCCGGGTGAGACGATAAGGTGCAAACCATGACTACCGGAATATTAGGGAAGAAATTGGGAATGTCCCAGGTCTTCGACGCGCAGGGGAGAGTTGTCCCCGTGACGGTGATCGAGGCGGGCCCCTGCACTATTGTCCAGAGAAAAAAGAGACAGGGCGACGGGTACGATGCGGTCCAGATCGGGTTCGGGTCGAAGAAGGCGCATCGCGTCAACAAACCGATGCTCGGCCATATCCAGAAGGCGGGAAAGGGTGCGTTCGGCGCCCTCCGGGAACTCCGTGTCGATTCCGATTCCTCACTGGAGGTCGGCCAGGAAATCCGGGTCGACATATTCCGGGAGGGGGATTTTGTCGACGTCACCGGACAGACGAAGGGGCGGGGATTCGCAGGAGTGGTGAAACGGTGGGGATTCAAGGGAGGACGGGGTTCCCACGGTTCGATGTTTCACCGCGCCCCCGGCTCCATCGGCGGGTCCTCCTGGCCCTCCCGCGTATTCAAGAACATGAAGATGGGCGGCCATTACGGGAACGAGCGCGTCACGGTTCTCAACCTGCGGGTTGTCGCCATCCAGCCGGAGAAGAACCTTTTGCTGGTCAGGGGGGCGGTCCCGGGGGCGAAGAACGGGCTCGTCTTCGTGCGACGCGCCATCAAGAAGGGCAACGGACAGTAAGGAGCGCGAAATGGCCACCGTGAAACTTTTCGACAAGGAACGTCAAGTCAAGGAGACGGTCGAATTGCCGGAATCCGTCTTCGGGGCAGCGGTGAAGACGCACCTGCTCCATCAGGTGGTCGTGGCCCAGAGAAACGCGAGTCGATCGGGGAGTGCCTCGACGAAGACCAGGAAGGACGTCGCGGGGGGGGGGAGAAAACCGTATCGACAGAAGGGCACCGGTCGCGCCCGCATGGGGACAAGCAGTTCGCCCCTGCTCCGCGGCGGAGGCACGGTCTTCGGACCGCACCCCCGCAGCTACAAACAGAAGGTGAACCGGAAGACCATGAAAGCCGCTCTCCGATGCGCCCTGAGCGCCCGGGCCGGTGAAGACAGGATCCTGCTGGTGGACGACCTGGACCTTCCGGGACCGCGGACCAAGGAGTTCCTGAAACTTGCCGGGAAGCTCGGTCTGTCCCATGCCCTTCTGGTGACGGAGGCGCCGGACAAAGCGTTGCATCTCGGAATTCGCAACCTCCCGTCCTTCAAGGCGCTTTCCGTTTCCGCTCTCAACGTGTACGACATCCTGTCGTACGAACAACTTGTACTTACGCGGCCCGCATTCGAAAAAATTGTCGAGGTGCTGGGGAAATGAACATCACGGACGTGCTGAAGCGGCCGCTGATCACGGAAAAAGCGACATTGCTGAAGGAGATTTCCAATGCGGTGTCGTTTGCCGTGGACCCCCGGGCGAACAAGAAACAGATCCAGGAGGCGGTCGAAAAGCTGTTCAAGGTCAAGGTAATAGAGGTCAAGACGATGAATATCCCCGGGAAGGCGAAGACGAGGGGCCGGATCGTCGGAAGGCGTCCGTCCTGGAAGAAAGCCGTCGTGGTGCTCAAGCCGGGCGACAAGATCGAGTTCTTCGAAGGCGTGTAACGCGCGAACAGGCAAGGAGCTGCTGACATGGGAATCAAGAAATTCAAGCCGACCTCCCCCGGCGTCCGCACCATGACAGTCCTCACGAACGAGGAGCTCACCAAGAAGAAGCCGGAGAGGAGCCTCGTTCAGAAAAAGGGAAACCGGGCAGGGCGGAACAACCAGGGCAGAATCACCATCTGGCATCGGGGGGGCGGGCACAAGAGAAAATACCGGATGATCGACTTCCGGAGGACGAAGAAGAACATCCCCGCCCGCGTAGTCGCGATCGAATACGACCCCAACCGGTCGGCCCGCATCGCCCTCCTGCATTACGCGGACGGAGAGAAGCGCTACATCCTGTGCCCGGTCGGCCTCTCCGTGGGTGACACGGTCCTTTCGGGCGACGACGCGGACATCAAGCCGGGGAACGCCCTGCCGATCCGCCAGATCCCGGTGGGGACAATGGTCCATAACGTGGAGCTCAAGGTCGGCAAGGGGGGACAGCTGGCAAGGGCGGCGGGCAGCGTCGTGCAGATCCTGGCAAAGGAGGGGCAATACGCCCACCTGCGCCTCAGATCGGGAGAAGTGAGACTCGTGTTCATCGATTGCATGGCGACGGTGGGACAGGTGGGGAATCTCGAGCACGAGAAAATCTCTCTCGGAAAGGCCGGCAGGAGCCGCTGGCTCGGCCGGCGTCCGACGGTCCGTGGCGTCGCGATGAACCCCGTGGATCACCCCCTCGGTGGGGGGGAGGGGAAAGCCTCCGGCGGGCGGCATCCCTGCACGCCGTGGGGGAAACCGACCAAGGGGCACAAGACGCGTAAAAATAAGACTTCCGACCCTTACATAGTCAAGCGTCGGAAATAAACGGTAAAGGGGCGAATTCGTGGCGCGATCGATCAAGAAGGGACCGTATGTCGAGGAAAGCCTGGCGCGGAAGATTCGCAAGGCGGTGGAGCAGGGCGACAGGAAGGTCATCAAGACCTGGTCCCGGCGTTCCACCATCACCCCGGATATGGTGGGCTTCACGTTTGCCGTCCACAACGGGAGGAAATTCATGCCCGTTTTCGTCACGGAAAACATGGTGGGGCAGAAGCTCGGGGAGTTTTCGCCGACCCGCACCTTCCACGGCCATTCGGGGGACCGGAAGGCCAAGGTGAAGAAGTAGGTCGCAGAAGGAGACAGGCGATGGAAGCGAGAGCAACGGCAAGGTTCATGCGGGTCTCTCCCAGGAAGGCGAGACTTGTGGTGGACCGTATCCGGGGGAAGAACATCTCCGATGCCAAAACGGTCCTTTTGCTGGCGAACAAGGCGTGCGCCAAAACGGTGAGGAAGGTGCTCGACTCCGCCGTCGCGAACGCAGCCCAGACCGGCGTGATCGATACGGGCATCCTCTTCGTCAAGAAGGCGTACGTGGACGGGGGCGCGTCCCTGAAGAGGTTCCGCCCTGCGCCGATGGGCCGGGCGCATCGCTACCGGAGGCGGACGAGCCATATCACCATTGTGGTCGACGAGAAGTAAACAGACGGGAACCATTCGAAGGGAGGCTGCGTTTGGGACAGAAGGTACATCCGTACGGGTTTCGGCTGGGCATCATCAAGAGCTGGCGGTCGCGATGGTATTCCGAGAAGGAGTACGCCGCAAACCTTCAGGAGGACCTGCGCATCCGGGCCTATGTCAAGAACCGCCTTATCCACGCCGGTGTTTCCGCGGTGGAGATCGAGCGCAAGTCCAGTCGTGTGCACGTCATCATCCACACCGCGAGACCCGGCATCGTCATCGGGAAAAAAGGGGCCGAGATCGAAAACCTCAAGAAGGACCTGCAGAAGTTCGTCAAGAAGGAGGTGTCGATCACGATTCAGGAGATCCGCCGCCCGGAGACCGATGCACAGCTGACCGCCGAAAACGTTGCCATGCAGCTTGAGAGACGTATTGCCTTCCGGCGGGCGATGAAGAAGACCGTTCTCTCCTCGATGAAACTCGGAGCCAAGGGGATAAAGATCCACGTGGCCGGCCGTCTGGGGGGTGCGGAAATGGCACGCTCGGAGTGGTACCGCGAGGGGAGAGTTCCCCTGCATACGCTGAGGGCGGACATCGACTACGGGTTCGCCGAGGCGAATACCACCTACGGCAAGATCGGGGTAAAGGTCTGGATCTACAAGGGGGAAATACTGCCGTCCTCTTCCCGCGATCCCAAGAGCGAATAGGAGAACGTAACGTATGCTGGCGCCGAAACGGGTGAAATTCCGGAAAATGCAGAAGGGGCGGAGAAGGGGAGCGGCACAGGCCGGGAATATGCTGAACTTCGGGGATTACGGGGTAAAGGCAACCACCGCCGGATGGGTCACCTCCCGGCAGATCGAGGCCGCCCGTGTGGCGATGACGAGGTTCGTGAAACGAGGAGGAAAGATCTGGATCCGGATATTCCCGGACAAACCCGTCACCAAGAAGGCTGCCGAAACCCGCATGGGGAAGGGGAAAGGGGCACCCGAAGAATGGGTTTGCGTGGTCAGGCCGGGCCTCGTGCTCTACGAAATCGAGGGGGTGGACGAGGCCACTGCAAGAGAGGCGTTTCGCCTTGCCGGACACAAGCTTCCCCTGAAGACGAAGTTCCTTTCCAGGGAGGGATAGGCACAGATGAAGAAGAAGGAGATCCAGGACCTTGCCGTCGAGGAGTTGCGACACAAGGAGACGGAGATGCGGGAGGAGATCTTCCGCCTGAGGATGAAGCGTTCGGCTTCCTCCCTGGACAATACGATGCTCATCCGGAATCGGCGGAAGGAACTGGCGCGGATCATCACCTTCCTCCGGCAAAAGCAAGGAGGGGAGACGAGGTAAGATGGCGACGGGAATGGAGAAAGAAGGCCGAGGGATACGCAAGGCGAAGGTCGGGGTCGTAATGAGCGATCGCATGGACAAAACCGTTGTCGTTCGCGTGGAACGGCTTGTCCTCCACCCCAGATACAAGAAGTACACGAAACGCCGGACCACCTACAAGGCGCACGACGAGGGGAACGAATACCGCAGCGGGGATACGGTGGAAATCGTCGAAACCCGGCCGCTGAGCAAGGAAAAGTGCTGGCGAGTAACCCGGCTGATCCAGAGGCCCGAAGTTCGTTAATTATTCGAGCGGAGAACCGATGCCATGATCCAAATGCAGACTATGCTGGACGCCGCCGACAACTCCGGGGCGAAGCGTCTTTGCTGCATCAAGGTGCTGGGGGGCAGCAAGCGGAGATACGCCAGCGTCGGCGACATCATCGTGGTCAGCGTGAAGGAGGCGATCCCCCGCGGGAAGGTCAAGAAGGGCGATGTGTACAAGGCGGTGGTGGTGCGGACCGCCAAGGAGATCGGCCGGGCCGACGGGAGCTTCCTCCGGTTCGACCAGAACTCGGCGGTGCTCATAAACCCGCAGGGGGAGCCGGTCGGGACCCGGATATTCGGCCCCGTGGCCCGCGAACTCCGTGCCAAGAAATTCATGAAGATCATATCCCTGGCTCCGGAAGTTCTGTAGGGGGGAAGAGGAAGACATGGCGGAAGCGACGCTCCATATACGGAAAAACGATATCGTCCGGGTCATGGTGGGAAGGGAGAAGGGGAAGGTCGGAAGGGTGCTCAAGGTGGACAGGGATGCGGGACGGGTAATCATCGAAAAGATCAACATGGTGAAGCGCCACGCGAAACCCGGCAAGACCAACCCCCAGGGCGGGATCATCGAGAAGGAGGCTCCGCTTTCGTATTCCAACGTCATGGTCATGTGCGACAAGTGCAACAAGCCGACGCGGATCTCCATGGTGCTCGAGGATTCCGGGGAGAAGCACCGGGCCTGCAAGCGTTGCGGAGACGTCCTCGAGGCCAAGAAGAAGTAGCGCAGATCCGCCGGGAAACGGCGGTCCGGGGTGACGGGAAATGGCGAGACTATTCGATATCTACAAGGAAGAGGTCGTTCCGAAGATGAAGGAGAAGTTCCACTACCGGAACCCCATGCAGGTGCCGAAGGTGGAGAAAGTCATCATCAACATGGGTCTGGGGGAGGCGATCGACAACATCAAGGTTCTCGACTTGGCTGCCGAGGAGATCGGGATGATCAGCGGCCAGAAGGCCGTTGTCACCAAAGCGCGCAAGAGCATCTCGAACTTCAAGCTCAGGGAAGGCGTCCCGATCGGGGTCAAGGTCACCCTCCGCAAGGACCGGATGTATTACTTCCTCGACAAGCTCATGGGGGTGGCGATCCCGCGGTTGCGGGATTTCAGGGGGGTTTCCCCCAAAGGGTTCGACGGACGGGGGAACTACACGCTTGGCATAAGGGAACAGATTATATTTCCTGAGATAAACTACGATAAAATAGATAAAATCAGGGGAATGAACGTAACGATCGTAACGACGGCCCGAACCGACGAGGAGGGGTTGGAACTTCTCCGCCTCCTCGGCATGCCGTTCCGGTCCTGACGTTTTCAAGGAGGAAAAGGGGTGGCAAAAAAATCGATTATCGCCAAGTCGCAGCGGACCCCGAAATTTCGCGTCCGGCAATACAACCGGTGCCCGCGATGCGGGAGGCCGAGGGCCTTTTATCGGAAGTTCCAGCTCTGCCGGATCTGCCTCCGGGAACTGGCGCACCGGGGGGAGCTTCCCGGCGTGGTAAAGGCGAGTTGGTAGGAGTGCGCGATGGCCATTAACGACCACATTTCCAATCTGCTTGCCCGGGTCCGCAACGCCCAGATGGCAAGATTCGACCAGCTCGAACTCCCCTCCACCCGTGTGCTGGAAAACATCGTCTCGATCCTCAAGGAGGAGGGCTTCGTGAAAAACTTCCGCGTCCTCCCGGATCCGAAACAATCGGTTCTCCGGATCTACCTGCGGATCGAACCCGAGTCGGGGTACGCAATCAAGGGGATAAAGCGGGTAAGCCGCCCCGGCAGGCGCGTGTACGTCGGCAAGGACTCGATTCCCATCGTGAAGAACGGCTTCGGGATCGCCATCCTCTCGACTTCCCGGGGGGTGATGACAGGAGAGAAGGCGAAGAAACTCGCGATCGGCGGGGAACTGCTCTGCCAGGTCTGGTAACGGGTATTAGGGTTTTTTGGGGGAGGAAGGAAATGTCAAGAATCGGAAAAGTGCCGGTGGCGATCCCCGCCGGAGTCAAGGTCGAAATACAGGAAGGGACGATTTCGGTCACCGGGAAGAAGGGAACGCTTTCCCGCTCGATACCCGACAAGGTGACCGTCGAGGTCAGGGACGGTCTCGCCGTCGTAGCCCTTCGCCCGGGAGGAGAGGCTGCACGGAACCTCTACGGACTCTACCGGACCCTGGTGGCGAACATGGTGAAGGGCGTTGAAGAGGGTTTCACCAAGACCCTCGAAATCGTCGGCGTGGGATACAAAGCGGAAGTCAAGAAGGACTCGCTTCAAATGGCGCTGGGGTATTCCCACCCGGTGATCTTTCCTATTCCGAAGGGGATCAGCGCGGAAGTGGAGGCGAACACGGTGATCAAGGTGTCCGGAGCGGACAAGGAGCTTGTCGGCCTTACCGCGGCGAAGATCCGCTCCTTCCGCCGGCCGGACGTTTACAAGCAGAAGGGGATCCGGTACCGGGGAGAACGTCTCCTGAAGAAGGTCGGGAAGGCTGCCGGGAAGTAGCGGGGGCCGCAAGAACGGAAACCACCAAACGGAGTTTGGACGAGCCATGAGCCAAAAGAATCCGCGGGAAATTGCTCGGCAGAAGAGAAAGAGGAGAATCCGGAAGAGGATATTCGGGACGGAGCAATGCCCCCGGCTGTCCGTTTTCCGAAGCGCGAAGCACATCTACGCGCAACTTGTGGTCGACACCACGGGATCCACCATTCTTGCCGCCTCCACGCTCAGCCCGGAGATCCGGGGGGAAATCGGCGAGTTGAAAAAGGGTGATGCCGCAAAGAAGGTGGGAGAATGGCTCGGCAGAAAAGCGGCCGAGAAGAATATCCGGAGAGTCATCTTCGACCGGAACGGGTTCCTGTACCATGGGCGCGTCAAGGCCCTGGCGGAGGGAGCCCGCGAGTCCGGGCTGGAATTCTAGCGAGCAGACAGGGAGGGGCGTTTGAAGAGAGTGAATCCTGATGGGCTGGACCTGAAAGATCGGGTGATCCATATCAGCCGAGTCGCCAAGGTGGTCAAGGGAGGACGCAGGTTTTCCTTCACCGCAGTCGTCGTGGTCGGCGACGGAAACGGACACGTCGGAACGGGGCTGGGAAAGGCGAACGAGGTGCCCGAGGCCATCCGGAAGGCGGTTCAGAACGCCAAGCGGGAGCTCCTCCGGGTGCCGCTCGTGGACGGCACGATTCCCTTCGAAGTGGACGGCAAGTTCGGTGCCAGCCATGTGGTGATGAGACCCGCGTCTCCCGGGACGGGGGTGATCGCGGGGGGCGGCGTCCGGGCGGTGGTCGAGGCGGTGGGGATTGCCGACATTCTGACCAAATCGCTCGGCAGCAACAACCCCCACAACCTTGTGAAGGCGGCCATGGAAGGTCTTTCCCAGCTCCGTTTGCCGGAACAGATCCTCGGATTGCGGGGCCGGAAGGAAGAAGAGGCTTCGGGATGAGCGGCGATCTGCGCATAACCCTGATCCGGAGCCTGAGCGGGCGGCCGGAGCGTGTGCGGCGCGTCGTCAGGGGGCTCGGGCTCACGCGGTTGCACCGTTCCGTGACGAGGAAGAATACCCCCGAGATTCGCGGGATGGTGGAAAAGATCAAGTTTCTTCTTCAAGTAGAGAACGTGGGAGAACCCGAATGAAGCTGAGTGATCTCAGGCCCGCAAAAGGGGCGAAAAGCGCAAGCAAACGCGTCGGGCGGGGAAAGGGCTCCGGCCTGGGAAGAACGGCAGGGCGCGGCGAGAAGGGCCTGCGCGCCCGAAGCGGCGGGGGAACGCCGCCCGGGTACGAGGGCGGACAGATGCCCATGCAGAGAAGGATCCCGAAACGGGGGTTCCACAACGTGTTCCGGAAGGAGTATGCCATCGTCAACGTGCGCGACCTCAACAGGTTCGACGCCGGGACGATAGTGGACGGGAACGCGTTGCGCGCTGCGGGGATCGTGAAAAATGTCAAGGACGGGGTGAAGTTGCTGGGAAACGGGGAAGTAAGCCGCGCCGTGACGGTCAAGGTGGACAAGGCAAGCAAGGAAGCCGCCCGGAAAGTCGCCCAAGCCGGCGGGACATTGGAGGTGGCCCCCTCTTGCTGAACGCTTTTCAGAACATCACGAAGGTGCCCGAGCTCAAGAAGCGCCTTTTCGTGACCGCCATCCTGCTCACGGTCTACCGCATCGGGGTGTACATCCCCACTCCGGGCATCGACACACAGGCGTTGACCTCACTTTTCGCGGCCCAGTCCGGGACCCTCTTCGGGCTGATCGACATGTTCTCGGGAGGAGCGGTGAGCCGCTTCTCCATTTTCACGCTCGGGATCATGCCGTATATCAGCGCGTCGATTATCCTTCAGCTCCTGACCGTGGTCATACCGCAGCTGGAGAAGCTGTCCAAAGAGGGAGAGCTCGGGCGGCGGAAAATAACCCAGTATACGCGGTACGGGACGATCCTTCTTTCCGTGATCCAGGGGTTCGGTATCGCCGTCGGGATCGAGAACGTCGCGGGGATAGGGCAGGCCGGGTCGGTCGTGTACCAACCGGGATGGGCGTTCCGATTCATGACCGTCCTCACGTTGACCTCGGGAACGGCGTTTCTCATGTGGCTCGGGGAGCAGATCACCGAAAGAGGTATCGGTAACGGCATATCCCTTATCATCTTCGCGGGTATCGTCGCCCGGTTTCCCAGCGGGCTCGTTCGGACGTTCACCCTTATCCGAACCGGGGAAATGGGACTTTTCATCGGCCTGATGCTCCTCGTCATCATGATTGCCGTCGTAGCGGTCATCATCTACTTCGAGCGTGCGCACCGGCGCATCCCCGTACAATATGCCCGCCGCATCGTGGGCAGGCGGGTCTACGGGGGACAAAGCACTCATCTCCCGCTGAAGGTGAACACCGCAGGGGTCATCCCCCCGATCTTCGCATCGTCGATTCTTCTCTTTCCCGCCACACTGGCAAATTTCATCAAGCACCCGGTGACGCAGAAAATTTCCCAGACGCTGACCCCCGGAAACGTCGCGTATGAACTCCTGTACGTGGCGTTCATCATCTTCTTCTGCTATTTCTACACCGCCGTCACCTTCAATCCCGTCGACGTTGCGGACAACATGAAGAAATACGGGGGCTTTGTGCCCGGAATTCGTCCCGGAAGGAAAACCGCCGAGTACATCGACCGGATCCTGACCCGCATCACCCTGGGCGGCGCGCTTTATGTATCCGCCGTCTGCGTATTGCCCAGCATTCTCATATCCCGCTTCAACGTCCCGTTCTATTTCGGGGGAACGGGTCTGCTCATCGTCGTCGGCGTGGCCATGGACACGATCCAGCAGATCGAGTCACACCTGATCACCCGCCATTACGATGGATTCCTCAAGAAGGGACAAATGAAAGGGAGGAGGGGATAGCCGATGATGGGAATTATCCTTCTGGGGGCGCCCGGATCGGGGAAGGGGACGCAGGCGAAGAAAATGACCACGTCCTTTGCCATCCCGCAGATCTCGACGGGGGATATGCTTCGCGAGGCCGTCAAGAACGGCACCGAGATGGGGCGCAAAGCGAAAGTGTACATGGACCAGGGCGGTTTGGTGCCGGACGAGGTCGTCATCGGAATCGTCAGGGACCGGCTTCGGGAAAAGGATTGCGGCAAGGGTTTCATTCTGGACGGGTTCCCCCGTACGATACCCCAGGCGGAGGCACTGGACCGCGTCATAAAGGAGCTTGGCAAGGAGATCACCAGCGTTCTTTCCCTCGAGGTGGACGAGAAGGAGATCCTGGAGCGCCTGAGCGGGCGGAGAACCTGCTCCGGATGCGGCGCCATGTACCATGTCCGGTTCAATCCCCCGAAGACGGAGGGGAGGTGCGACAAGTGCGCGGGCACCCTGCTCCAGCGGGATGACGACAAGGAGGAGACGATCCGTACCCGGCTCCTAACCTACAGGAAATCCACGGAACCCCTGATCGAGTATTACCGGAAGACGGGGAAAGTCCATGCGGTAAAGGCATCTGGTGACATTGACGCCATATTCGCAAACATTTCCAGAATATTGATGTAGAGATGATCATCATCAAATCGCCTCCGGAAATCGAGGCGATGCGCCGTGCGGGCGCCATTGTCGGACAGTTTTTTGAAGAGATAACGAGGCAGGTGAAGTCGGGAATCGCGACGCTTCAACTAGAGGAATTCGCGGAGGAATTCGTAGCAAAGCACGGGGTGAAAGGGGCGTTCAAGGGATACCTCGGGTACCCCGCCAACCTGTGCTCCTCCATTAACGAGGAAGTGGTCCACGGGATTCCGTCCGCGAGACGGGTGCTTCGAGAAGGAGACATCGTGAGCATCGATTTCGGGGTCGTGCGGGACGGGTTTTACGGGGATGCGGCCCGGACCTATGCGGTGGGTGAGATCTCTCCCGAATCCGGGAACCTCCTTGCGACGACCGAGCGGGCCCTCGGAAAGGGCATTGGAGCCTCCCTGCCGGGGAACCGGCTGGGAGATATTTCGAGCGCTGTCCAGGAGGAGGCGGAGTCTGCCGGGTTTTCCGTCGTCCGGGACTTCGTGGGGCACGGTATCGGAAGGACGCTGCACGAGGAACCGCAGGTCCCCAACTTCGGGACCGCCGGGACCGGCCCGAAACTCGTTCCGGGGATGGTGTTGGCCATCGAGCCCATGATCAACGAGGGGGAATATGCGGTGGAGGTTCTCCCGGACGGATGGACGGTGGTGACGCGTGACCGCAAGCGATCTGCGCATTTCGAACATATGGTGGCGATAACGCCGGACGGGAACAGAATTCTGAGTCTTCCCTGACGGGGCAAGGACAATGGAGACCGGGAGAAGATGCCCAAGGAAGAAGCGATAGAGGTCGAGGGAACCGTCATCGAGCCGCTTCCGAACGCGATGTTCCGTGTGGAACTGGACAACAAGATGAAGGTGCTCGCCCACATATCGGGGAAGATGCGTATGCATTTCATCAAGATACTGCCGGGGGACCGTGTTACGGTGCAGTTGACGCCGTACGACCTTACGCGGGGCCGGATCGTTTACCGGACGAAGTAGGGGAGGGCGCGATGAAAGTGAGGCCATCGGTCAGGAAGGTGTGCGTAAAATGCAAAGTGATCCGCCGCAAGGGGGTCGTCCGCGTCATTTGCGAAAACCCGAAACACAAGCAACGGCAAGGGTAGAGCGAGACGAGCCCGGGCGGGTCGGGAGGAGGTACGTTTGGCACGGATAGCCGGAGTCGACATTCCGAAGACGAAGAAGATCGGGACGGCGCTGACCTATATCTACGGGATCGGTCCAACGGCGGCCCAGAGGATTCTGGGGGAGGCGCGGGTTTCTCCCGACACGAGGACGAACACCCTCACCGAGGACCAGATCGCGCGCATACGGGACGTCATAGATGCCCAGTACCACGTGGAAGGCGACCTCCGCAAGGAAATCTCGATGAACATCAAGCGCCTGATGGACCTCGGGTCGTACAGAGGCCTGAGGCACCGCAAGGGGCTTCCGACGCGGGGGCAGCGCACCCACACCAACGCCCGGACGAGAAAAGGACCGCGCAAGGGCGCGGTGGCAAGGAAGAAGGAACCGACCAAGAAATAGAGACCAGGGGATATTCCTTCCCGCGGAAGGCGGGAAACCGGAGGCAAGATGGCGACACCGAGGAAAAAAGGGAAGAAGAAAGTCCGCAAGAACGTCCCGGTGGGCGTAGCCCACATCAAGGCGACGTTCAACAATACCATGATCACGATAACCGATCTGGACGGCAATGCGCTCGCCTGGTGCAGTTCGGGGTCCAAGGGATTCAAGGGATCACGGAAGAGCACGCCGTTCGCGGCGACCATTGCGGCCGAGGAGGTTGCGAAGAAGGCGATGGATTGCGGGGTCAATTCCCTGACGGTCTACATCAAGGGGCCCGGGTCGGGCAGAGAGGCCGCCCTTCGGACATTGCAGGCGGCGGGACTCAAGATCAACTACATCCGCGACGTGACGCCTCTACCGCACAATGGTTGCCGGCCTCCGAAACGGCGACGGGTGTAAACGAGCCAAACAGGGATCACAGGAGGATATTCTTTGGCCAGGTATCGTGAAGCGGTATGCCGTCTATGCCGGCGCGAAGGGATTGAGCTGTACCTGAAGGGGGACCGCTGTTTCACCGACAAATGCGCCATTAAACGCAGGGGATATCCCCCGGGGCAGCACGGGCAGCGCAGGATGAAGAAGCACAGCGATTACGGGGTCCAGCTCCGGGAGAAGCAGAAAGCAAGGAGGATTTACGGTCTCCTGGAGAAGCAGTTCCACAACTACTTCGAAAGAGCGGATCGGATGAAGGGGAAGACCGGCGACAACTTGCTGATCCTCCTGGAAAGACGGCTGGACAATGTGGTGTTCAAGCTCGGGTTCGCCGTGACACGCCGGGAGAGCCGGCAGTTGGTGCGGCATGGGCACTTTCTCGTGAAAGGAAGGAGAGTCAACATCCCGTCCTTTCTCGTCCGTCCCGGCGATGTCGTCGAAATGCGCGAGCGAAGCAGAAAGATCCCATCCGTCAACGAGTCTCTTGACGCCGTGGTCCGCAAGGGCATTCCGGGCTGGCTCGAACTGGAAAGGGAGAATTTCCGCGGGAGCGTCAAGAACAGCCCCTCCCGGGCGGACATCACCGAGCCGATTCAGGAACAGTTGATCGTAGAACTTTACTCGAAGTAGATTCTCTGGTCAGGAGAAGGGGGTAGTATGTTCCAGCGACATTGGAAACAGCTGATCAAGCCGAGGCGTATTGACGTGGCTACGGACACGGCCACGGGATTTTACGGCAAGTTCATGGCGGAACCTCTCGAGAGGGGATTCGGGACGACGCTCGGGAACGCCCTGCGCCGGGTTCTTCTTTCCTCGCTGCAGGGATCCGCCATTACTTCGGTACGGATCGAGGGTGTCCAGCACGAGTACTCCACGATTGTGGGAGTGGTTGAGGACGTCACCGACATCATATTGAATCTAAAGGAAATACGGCTGAGGATGCACTCGCCCGAGCCGCGGACCATCACCATCGAGGCGAAGGGGCCGAAACGCTTGAGCGCTTCGCAGATCAAGGCCGACCCGATGGTGGAGATCCTGAACAAGGACCACCACATCGCGGAATTGTCCGAAAACGCCGTCCTGAAGATGGAGATGACCGTACGCATGGGGAAGGGGTACGTCCCCGCCGAGCGGAACCTCGAGGAAGGAGCCCCGATCGGAACGATTCCGATCGATGCCATCTTTTCTCCCGCGAAAAAAGTGAATTTCACGGTTACGAACGCCCGCGTGGGGCAGCAGACGGATTTCGACCGGCTGACCCTGGAAGTATGGACCGACGGGGCCATACTCCCCGCAGACGCTGTCGCCTACGCGGCGAAGATCCTCAAGGACCAGCTGACGGTCTTCATCAACTTCGACGAGGAAGTGGAGGCGCCGGAGGAGATCGCGGTGCTCGAGGAGGGGGCGGTCAACGAAAACCTGTACAAGCCGGTCGAGGATCTCGAGCTTTCGGTGAGGGCATTCAACTGCCTGAAAAACGCAGAGATCAAGTTCATCGGCGAACTGGTGCGGAGAACGGAGCAGGAAATGCTCAAGACGAAGAACTTCGGGAAGAAGAGCCTGAACGAGATCAAGGACGTTTTGCACGAGATGGGTCTTTCGCTCGGGATGACGGTGGAAGGGTTCTCACCGGAGAGATACACCCCTCCCCGCCAGGAAGACTAATTATCATACGATACGCGAGGACGACCTATGCGCCACGGCATTGCCCACAGGAAGCTGGGACGTAACCCAGGCCATCGGAAAGCCCTGTTACGCAATATGATGAACGCGCTTGTACGCTCGGAAAGGATCGAGACCACCGTCGCGAAGGCAAAAGAGGTCCGCAGACTCGCGGACCGACTGATAACGCTTGGCAAAAAGGACAACACGCATGCGAGAAGGCGTGCGTTCTCCCTTTTGAGCGACAAGAGGAACACGGAGAAGATCTTCGCC
>JBAUKK010000149.1:0-2631 GCA_049577645.1 Candidatus Deferrimicrobiaceae bacterium | reverse complement strand
GTACTCGCCTTCCTTGATCCGCAGCGAATAGTAGATGCTGTCCTTTACCTGCAGATAAAGATATTTGGCAAGCATTTCCCGGGAGATTTTCCCTTTCTCCACCAGAATCTCACCGATCTTTTTTCCCTCCCGCTCCTGCTGGGCGAGAATGCGGGGGAGTTCCTGGGCGGTCAGGTAGCCGGCCGCCACCAGCATGTTCCCGAGCAGGGCGTGCCGGGCCCGATGCCGGTCGGGTTGCACATCGACGATCATCCCGTCCGAGAAGAGAAAAATCGTCTCCCTCTCGTCCCCGCGTATCGTGAGCGACCCGCTCTTCCCCTGGCTTGCCACCAGCTGGAAGATTTCCGGGATACCGAAATCCGATATCTTTCCCTTCACGGCTCTACCTCTTTTCTCCGGTGATTCCGATTCTCCGCTGCATCCTCCCGAACGACCGGATGCCCCATGCGGCCCCGGCCGCCCAAAAAACCGCCGTGGCAAGGGCGGCCCAGCGTGCGACGATCGACTGGAGCTTTGAAAGGATATCGCCCCCCTCCCGGGCGCCGAGGGAGGAGGACAGGACCGCCAGAGACAGGCTGAGCAAGACAACGTAGACCATCGTCAGGATCTCCTTCCCGGACCACAGCCCCCCGGAACCGGGAACCAGGACGGAAGCCGCCCGGACGTAATTGCGGTGCATGCGGATTCCGAGGGCCCGGCGTTCCTTTTCCTCCCCGGCACGGATTCCCCAGCCGACCTTCGCATGGCACATGTTGCAGAAATCGGTGGCCTCCCGGATTCCCACGACAAGGGTCTGCGCGCCGCACCCCCGGCAGGTGGTCTGGACCCAGACCCGCAGGGAGAGGAACTTCCAGAGCACCGAGCAGAGCCAGACGAGGATGAGGAACAAGGGAGCCGTTTCCGGAGTGAGAGGACGGAAGAACATCCGGTAATACTCCCCCTCGCCCGCTTTCCGGAGCAGGTCGCCCCGCCGCTTCCCGATCACCCGGATCAACTCGCCCACGGGCAGGGGGGAGGCCAGCCATTCCCCGGCTTCCATGTCCGCGGGGTGGAAGCGGAAGGGGGAAAGCCTTGCCACCCTGTCCCATGCCAGGGGTTGTATCACCCTGGCCCGTTCCAGGTTGAACGCCTGCAGGTACGCCTGGTACGCATTCCACAGGGCGGGCCCATACTCGGGCCGTTTCGCGAACGCCGCCTCGAAGTCGGACAGGGCTTCCTCCATCCTTCCCTGCTTCGCCCTGGTGATTCCCCTGTTGTTGCGCACCTCGGGAAGATCCTTCCCCTCTTCGATCAACTCCGTCCAGTTCCGTTCCGCCTCCGCGTGGTTCCCCCCCTGCATCGCCGCGCGCGCCCGGGAAAACTCGACCAGCCAGTAGGGCGCCGCGCCCCCCACCGGCACATGCCCCTTCCGGGCTTCCGCCGGCCACTGCTTTGGGATATACCCGTCGGCTCCCAGCCATCCTTCCTTCGGCGCATCGCCCGTCACCCCGTGCAAAAGGTGGAGCATGCTCCCCCCGAGAAAAAGGGTGGCAAGGAGGAAGATCGCGGTGGTCATCAGCATCAGTTCCCCGCGTCGCAGATAGGCCACCGAAAACACCATCCAGTAGCACACCACCACCGCGAGCCCGAGACCGGCACCCAGGGGAAGGAGAAACAGGGTGACGACTGCCAGGGGAGCAAGGTACTCCCGCTTGGGGAGCCGGGCGAGCCGGGCGATGTCCAACTCCAGGGAAGGGCGCGCCCGCAGGAACAGGGCGATCGAGACCCAGACCACGAACCAGCAGACGGCCGCCGCTCCAAAGGAGATCACCCATGCGGCATGCCCCAGGAGGGCCGGCCCGAATCCCCGGAGCGCCCCCCACATCCCCTGGAAGTCGGAAACGAGTTCCCCCGGCCGGAGGCGGAGAATGTCTTCCTTGACCATCCAGGCCCACATCTGTACCGAAAAGGGCGAAACTTCCGCAATGACCCGGAAACTGGCTACGATTCCTTCCTCCCATCCCCCCTGTTCCGCGCGCCGGAAGACCAGGTCCGGTATGGCATTCATGGAAAGTATCCCGTGGGCATACATCCTCTTCCGAAGGCGCCGGACCTCGTTCGCCAGTTCCTTCTTCTTCCCCCGACCTGCCGCCTCCACCACGCGCGTTGCCTGCGATCTCACCTCGGGGGCGTACCCGGGAAAAAGGTCCTCCGCCACGCATCGCCCGGGATTCGTCGATGACAGAAGGAAGAGAAAGAGAAGAACGGCCGCGGGGGAGAGTAGAACACGACCCTTGTGAGGCTCAATCCTCATAAATATTGTATGGTATCATTGCTTCGGGGAAAATCCGATATGGGCAAATTCCAGTCCCTTGTGGATATCATGGCGCGCCTGAGGGGCAAGGGCGGCTGCGAATGGGATCGAGCGCAGACGCATGCCTCCCTCCGGCAGTACCTGCTCGAAGAGGCCCACGAGGTCGTGGACGCCATCTCTCGAAACGATGCAGGCCTGCTGCGCGAGGAACTGGGAGATCTCCTCCTCCAGATCCTGTTCCTCGCCCAGATCGCCAGCGACCGGGGGGAGTTCGACATCTCCGACGTGATCGACTCCATCACGGAGAAGATGGTGCGGAGGCATCCGCACGTCTTTGC
>JBAUKK010000148.1:0-4630 GCA_049577645.1 Candidatus Deferrimicrobiaceae bacterium | reverse complement strand
AGCGGATCGGGTTTTCGCTCCATCGGCTCACCATCTCTTTGGCAAGTTCGAGGTATGATGCCGCCCCGCGCGAACTCACCGCGTACAGGATCGCCGGCTTCCCGAAGGACGGGGATTCGGAAAGCCGTACGTTACGGTGTATAACTGTTTGATATACTTGAGAATTTAGGTTTTCCCGCGCCTCCGCGGCAACCTGGTGCGACAGGTTGTTTCGCGAATCGAACATGGTGAGGAGGATACCCTCCACCCGGAGGGAGGGGTTGACCGACTCACGGATCTTTTCGATGGTCCGGTAAAGGCTTCCCAGTCCTTCGAGGGCGTAATATTCGCACTGCAGGGGAATCAGCACGGACCTTGCCGCGCACAAGGCGTTGACGGTCAGTAATCCCAGGGACGGGGGGCAGTCGATGAGGATCACCTCATACCGCTCCACAAGGGGGCGCAACGCTTCACGAAGCCGTGTCTCCCACCCCTCCCGACCGACCAGCTCGATCTCCGCGCCGATCAGGTCGGCCGTTGCAGGAATAAGGTGAAGAAAAGGGAGATCGGTTTCGCAGACCGCCTCCGTAACCGGGAGTTCGGCCATCACCACGCGGTAGATGTTCTTGTCATCCTCTCCCCCGGGGGCGCCGCCCACCCCCGACGTTGCGTTCGCCTGAGGGTCCAGGTCCACGAGGAGGGTCCGCTTCTCCATCACCGCGAGGGAAGCGGCAAGATTGACCACCGTGGTGGTCTTCCCCACCCCTCCCTTCTGGTTGGCAACGGCGATGACGTGGGTCAAGTGGTCCCTTTCCGGAAGCCTTCGATATCGGGCGATTTCGAGAAATACGGTATATGTACCACGCCGGGCGACACAGTAGGAACGAATTTCTTCCGAAGTCGGCCCCCCCTGGCCGGGACACACCCTGTTCTCCTCCGCGGTTCTCCTTTTTCCTTCACGGGAACCGGATCTCCCGGATCTCCCGGAAACCCATTCGCAAAGGGAGTTCGAACCGGACGATGCGTTCCCGGGCATCCCCCGGAAGGAAAATGCCCTCTTCCCCATGGGACTTCTTCCTCCCCTTTCCAGGCCCCTTCATCAGGAGAACGCGTCCCCCCTTCGCAACGTAGGGGCGGAGAACGGTCACGGCCGCCTCGGCCGGGAGGGTGGCCCGGGTGACGATGTGCTCGAATGTCCCGATGGGGAGGCGGCGATTCGTTTCCAGACGGGCCTGCACTACCTCCGCGTTGGCAAGGGAGAGCCTCCGGAGGGTGTGCGACAGGAACGCGCATTTTTTCCCAGAGGACTCCAGGAGAAGGAATCGGGACCCGGGCAGGACGACTGCCAGGGGAACCCCGGGGTATCCGGCCCCCGAGCCAAAGTCCAGGATCCGTCCGGGAAACGGCGTAAAGTGAAGCAGGAGCAGGGAGTCCAGGATGTGCTTGACGGCGACGTCCGCCGGTTCGGTGATTGCCGTGAGCCGGATCGACCGGTTCCACCGGAGCATCTCCCGGGCGTGGTCGACAAGTTTCCCCACGGTCTCCAGCGGAACGGAAAGACCTGCCCCGTCGATCAGGCCGGCGAGAAAATCGCTCGAGGGTACCGGGATGTCAGTGGGCGGGGACACTCTCACCGGGGACACTCCTGGGTTTATCGTCGAATGAAACAGGAGTGTCCCCGCTCAACAGAAGGAACGTCCCCGGTGATCTCTCGGAGCCCCTGTTTCACGTGAAACACCCTACTGTCTTCCGGTGGCCGCCCTCCCCTTCGTAAGCGCGACGAGGAGGAGAGACACCGCGGCCGGGGTTACCCCGGGGATCCGGCTGGCGTGCCCGATCGAGGCAGGCCTAACCCGAACGAGCTTGTCCCGGACCTCGGTCGACAGGCCGTAGACCGACTCGAAGGAGAACTCCCCGGGGAACCTCATCTCTTCGTATTTCTTGAGCTTTTTCGCATCCTCCTCCTGGCGGCGGATATACCCGTCGAACTTGACGATGAGTTCCGCCTGGGCAACCACCTCAGGGGAGAACCGCGAAAGATCCGGATCGTTTGCCACGAGGAGGGCGGCCGTCACCTCGGGCCGGCGCAGCAATTCCGCGTACGGGGTCCCGGGACGGACCGGCGCACCTCCCGTCTCTACGACGGCCTGCGCCAGCGGGTGTTCCGAAGAGACACGAGACGTCTCGAGGGCGGACAGCAGCGAGGACAGCCCCTCCCGCTTCTTGCAGAAGTTCCGGTATCGCTCCCCGGAGAGCAACCCCATCCGGTACCCGGTTTCCGAAAGGCGCAAATCGGCATTGTCCTCCCGCAGGAGTAGCCGGTATTCGGCCCGGGAGGTGAACATCCGGTACGGCTCCTGGGCTCCCTTCGTTACCAGATCGTCAATCAAAACACCTGTGTATGCCTCGCTGCGGCTGAACACCATCGGCTCCTCTTCCCGCACTCTCCGCGCCGCATTGATCCCGGCCACGATTCCCTGTGCCGCGGCTTCCTCGTACCCGCTGGTGCCGTTGATCTGCCCGGCGTGGAACAGGTTCTTTACGACCTTCGTTTCAAGGGAGGGATAAAGCTGCACCGGGTCGACGAAGTCATACTCGATGGCATACCCGGGGCGGACGATCTCCACCTCTTCCAGGCCGGGGATGGTCCGGAGCATCGTAAGCTGGATGTCGTAAGGGAGGCTCGTCGAAACCCCGTTCGGGTAATACTCGGCGGTGCGAAGACCTTCCGGCTCCAGGAAGACGTGGTGGCGCTCCTTGTCGGCAAATCGGACCACCTTGTCCTCAATCGAGGGGCAGTATCTTGGCCCGATCCCCTGGATCACCCCGGAATAGAGGGGGGAGCGCGAAAGGCCGGACCGGATCGCCTCGTGGGTCCTCGCGTTCGTGTGCGTGACGTAGCAAGGAACCTGGGGCCGTCGTATCTCCTTGTTTCCGAAGGAGAAAGGAGCGGGGGGGTCGTCTCCGTACTGTGGTTCGGTACGGGAGAAATCGATCGTTTTCCCGTCCAGCCGGGGGGTGGTGCCGGTCTTGAGGCGCCCGACGGAGAACCCCAGTTCCCGCAGGGAATCGGATAGCTTCATCGCGGGAAAATCTCCCGCCCTCCCCGCGGGGAAATTCACCAGCCCGATGTGGACAAGGCCCTTGAGAAAGGTGCCGGTGCACAGGACCACCGTTTTCCCCCGGTACCGGATTCCCAGGTTCGTTTCGACACCCAACGCCACCCCCCCTTCCGCAAAGATGGCGTCGACCATGGCCTGCTTGACATCCAGCCCATAGGTGCTCTCCAACGCCTTTTTCATCCGGAGGCGATAGAGCTGCTTGTCCGCCTGTGCCCGGGACGATCGGACCGCCGGCCCCTTGCTCGTGTTCAACTGGCGGAACTGGATCCCCGTCGCGTCGATATTTTTCGCCATCTCGCCGCCCAGTGCATCGATCTCCCGGACGAGATGCCCTTTGGCCAGCCCGCCGATCGCGGGGTTACACGACATGAGCCCGATGGCATCGGCATTGATCGTGAAGAGGAGGGTGGAACACCCCATCCGGGCGGCGGCCAGTGCCGCCTCGCAGCCGGCGTGGCCTCCTCCGACAACGACCACGTCATATTCCTTCGGGTATTCGTACATGCTCACTGCGTACCTTATCCTGCCCCCGTTTCACGTGAAACAGGATGCAAATAAATATATATAACAGCTACTTACCTATACAAAACCTGTCGAAGATGGCGTTCAGAACTTCTTCGGGGGCGATCTCCCCGGTAAGTTCGGCAAGCGCCTGCGCCGCGTCCCGGACGTCGGAGGCGATGCATTCGAGCGGAAGGCCTCTTCCGGCCGCCTCCTGTCCCCGCTCCAGCGCGGCGTCCGCCTTCCTGGCCGCATCGAGGTGGCGGAGGCGGGTTAACGGCGCCTCGGCCATTATAGCATCCTCCTCCGGGGCGATCTCGCAGGCGACCGTCTCGAGAAGGCCGTCGACTCCCTCCCCGGTCTTCGCCGACAACGAAAGGGTCCCGTTGTGCCCGGGACCCCGGAATTGGGCCCCGTCCTGTGCGGCCGTGAGGTCCCGCTTGTTCAGGAGAACCAGATGGGGGCGCCCCGCCACTTCCCGGTACGCATCGAAATCTCCCTCGTGCGCCGGGCGGCTCCCGTCGAGGACGAACAGGGTGAGATCCGCCCCGGCGATGATCTCCCGGCTCCGCCTGACCCCTTCCCGTTCCACCGGGTCCGAAGCCTCCCGCAACCCCGCCGTGTCGACCAGCCGCACCGGAATCCCCGACAGGGAAATTTCCCCGTAGAGGTAGTCCCGCGTGGTGCCCGGGGTCTCCGTTACGATCGCCCGCTCCTCCCCCAGGATGCGGTTCAGCAGTCGCGATTTCCCCACATTGGCCACCCCTGCGATGGCGACGGTCGCCCCGTCCCGGTACCGGCGCCCCCGGGTGTACGACGCGAGCTGCCGTCCGACTTTCTCTCTTAAATCTGCTACCCGTGCTTTGAGTTGCCCATGAGGCAGGGAAGGGGTGTCCTCCTCCTCGGAAAAGTCGATGGAAGCCTCGAGGAGCGTGAGAAGCGATACGATTTCCGACCGGAGGGGGGAGATCGTATCCCGGATTCCCCCTTTGAGCTGGCGAAGGGCAGCCCGGGCAGCCCCGGCCGTC
>JBAUKK010000147.1:0-17409 GCA_049577645.1 Candidatus Deferrimicrobiaceae bacterium | reverse complement strand
GCCTCTTTCTCTCCTCCACGACCGCCTTTGCCACGGAATCCGAGATCCCGGGAAGGCCGGATATCTCCTGGTGCCCCGCCCGGTTGATATCCACGCGTTGTCCCAGAAGATACCTTTGCCGGACGGTAAGCGGGCCGCCGTGGCCTCCCCTCGCGGTCCCTCCCGCCGAAGGGAAGGCGGCAACCTCACGCGCATGCCCGGAGGGCGATACGACCCTCCCGGGAGAAGGCGCCTGCGGGACCGGAAGGAGCCGGCCCGAAGCACCCACATTCCCTACCAGAATGATCAGGGATAGGAGGAGAACCGCTCTCGGATCCCTATTCCTCCTCTCCCGGGATGATCCCCCGGGACTTCCAGAGCTTGTACCGGATTCCGTCGACCAGGGCCTGCCAGGACGCTTCGATGATGTTGTGCGAGACACCGACGGTCCCCCATTGGGATTCCTTGTCTCCGGACCGTATCAAGACCCGTACCGAGGACCCCGTGCCGCCGGCGCTTAAGACCCGGACCTTGTAGTCGAGCAGCTCCACCTCGGAGAGCTCCGGGTAAAATTTCTCGAGCGCCTTGCGGATGGCGTTGTCCATCGCATTCACCGGCCCGTTGCCCAGTGCCGCCGTGTGCTCGACCGTTCCGTCGACCTCGACCATGATGGTCGCCTCCGCGATGGGCTCCTCCCCCTCCGAACGCTTCTCGTCGATCACGCGGAACCCCTTGAGCTCGAAGAAGGGCTCGTGGGTCCCCATCGCCCTGCGGACCAGGATCTCGAACGAGGCCTCGGCACCCTCGAACTGGAACCCCTTGTGCTCGAGGTCCTTGATCGATTCGAGAATCCCCTCCGTGGCGGGGTCGCCGGTCTTGAATTCGATCCCTTTCTCCTGGAATTTCGAAAGAATATTGGATCTTCCGGAAAGGTCCGATATCAGGACGCGCCGGTGGTTGCCTACCGTATCCGGCGTGACATGTTCGTACGTTCCCGGGTTCCGGCGAATCGCCGATACGTGCATACCCCCCTTGTGCGCGAAGGCGGCGTCCCCCACGAACGGCTGGTGGAGCCAATGCCTGAGGTTGGCCACCTCCGCTACGTACCGGGAAAGGGCCCGGAGTTGCTCCATCCGGCCCTTTGGTAGAACCTCGTGCCCCATCTTCAGGGCGAGGTTGGGAATGATGGAGCAAAGGTTCGCGTTGCCGCACCGCTCCCCGTACCCGTTGATCGTCCCCTGCACCTGCGTCGCGCCGTTTTCCACGGCGACAAGCGTGTTGGCGACGGCCATCTCGGAATCGTTGTGCGTATGGATGCCGAGCGGGATTTTGGTCGTTTTCCGGACCTCCCGTACGATTTTCGCTATCTCCGACGGAAGCGATCCACCGTTGGTGTCGCACAGGACGAGCCAGTCCGCCCCGCCGTCCCGGGCCGCCGCGAGCGTCTTCATGGCGTACTTCGGGTTCCGCTTGTACCCGTCGAAGAAGTGCTCGGCGTCGAAAATGATCTCCTCGGTATGTTCCTTCAGGAATTCCACCGTTTCCCGTATGGCTTTCAGATTCTCGTCGAGCGTGGTGCGCAGCGCCTCGGTGACGTGGAAGTCCCACGACTTCCCGACCACGGTGATGACGGGAGTCTCGGCGGAAAGCAGCGACTTCATGTTGGCGTCCTCCGCCGCCTTCTTCCCCACGCGCCGCGTCATGCCGAACGCGCAAAGTTTCGCCGTCTTCAGGCGGAGATGCTTCCCCCGCTCGAAGAACTCCTTGTCCTTGGGATTCGAGCCCGGGTACCCCCCCTCGATGTAGTGGATCCCGAACTCGTCGAGCCTCTCCGTGATCGCGACCTTGTCCATCACGGAGAGGGAGACCTCCTCGGCCTGCGTCCCGTCCCTGAGGGTCGTGTCGTACAATAAAACCTTTTTTTTCGGTGTCATCCCTTCCCTTTCCTGTTGCCGGCGAACGTTATTGCGCGTTGGCCGGTTTTCCCAGGCCGAACGCGTTATGCAGCACGCGGACGGCAAGTTCGGTGTACTTCTCCTCGATGAGGCAGGAGATCTTGATCTCCGACGTGGTGATACCCAATATGTTTACCCTCTCGGCGGCCAGCGTCTCGAAGACCTTCGTGGCCACGCCCGAGTGGGAGCGCATCGCCAGGCCGACGATGGATACCTTCGCGATCTTGTCGTTTCCCACGACCTTGTCCGCTCCGATTTCCTTGGCAACCGCTTCGGTGGTCATCATCGCCTTCTTGTAGTCGCTTCGTCCCACCGTGAACGTCAGGTCGGTGTGCCCGGTCACGGAAACGTTCTGGACGATGACGTCGACGACGATGTTCGCGTCGGACAGGGGCTTGAAGATCTTCGCGGCGATCCCCGGCCTGTCGGGGACCTTCACGATGGTGATCTTCGCCTCGCCCTTGTTGTACGCCACGCCGCTGACGACCGCCGTTTCCATGATCTCCTCCTCCCTCGTCACGATGGTTCCCGGGTTGTCGTTGTACGAGGAGCGGACGTGGATCCGCACCCCGTATTTCATGCCGAACTCGACGGAGCGGATCTGGAGGACCTTGGCCCCGAGGCTGGCGAGTTCCAGCATCTCCTCGAAGGAGATCTTTTCCAGTTTCCGGGCGTCGGCGCAGATGTTGGGGTCCGTCGTGAAGACGCCGTCCACGTCGGTGTAGATTTCGCAGACGTCCGCGGAAAGGGCCGCCGCGACCGCCACGGCGCTCGTGTCGGAGCCGCCTCTCCCGAGCGTGGTGATCGCCCCGGATTCGTCGATGCCCTGAAATCCCGCGACGACCGCGATCTCGCCGTTCTTCAACGCGGAATGGAGGGCCGTGCCCTCGATCTTCCGAATGCGTGCCTTGACGTGCGCGCCGTCGGTCAGCACCGGGATCTGAAACCCGGTGAACGACCGCGCCTTGTATCCCATTTCGATGAGAGCGATCGAGAGAAGCCCGATGGTCACCTGCTCGCCGGTCGACGCCACCACGTCGAGCTCGCGCTCGTTGGGCATTTCCGCGAGCTGCTGCGCCAGCCCGAGCAGCCGGTTCGTCTCCCCCGCCATCGCGGAAACGACGACGACCACATCGTTTCCCTGATCCTGCGTCTTCGCCACGCGCCGGGCGACGTTTTTGATCTTTTCGACGGTCCCGACGGACGTGCCACCGTACTTCTGGACAATGAGCGCCATCGATTCCTCATCCTCCCGGGACAAGCGATCTCACGCGAGACAGGAATCCGCCGAATCTCGCTTCGTCCGGCAAGGACACCGAAAGCCTGCGACTGGTCTCACCGGAAATGAGAAATGTAACCCTAATGCAGTCGTTAGGCAATAGAAACCGGATTTTTTCCGCCCACTCGACAACACAGACCCGGTTCCCCGACAGGACCTCGTCGAGCCCTGCGTCCCGGGCCTCCTCCTCCGAGGAGAGACGGTATACGTCCACGTGGCACAGGGGCAGGCGCCCCTGATGCTCCGTCACGATCGTGAAGCTGGGGCTCAGGATGCGGTCGGGCAAAATCCCCAGGGACTCCCCTACCCCTTTGCAGAAGACCGTCTTCCCCGCCCCGAGGTCGCCGGTGAGCGCCACCACATCGCCCGGCACCAAAGAACTCCCGAGCGCCCGGGCGACAAGACGCGTGTCCTCCTCGCCGCAGGACAGGAGCAAGATATCCACGCCGGATCACCCGGTGAAGGAGCAGGGATTCATGAACCGTTCCGTCACTCCTCCTCGTCAGGCTCGCCCAGGGTCTTCTGGAGCGCCTCACGGATGTTGTCGATGACGTCGGTCGCGGAGACGGGCGACATCGGGTGGCGCCTGACCAGTATGTCGGCGGACATCCCGTGGAGGAAGACCCCCGCGCAGGCGGCGTCGGTCGGCGAAAGCCCCTGGGATGCCAGCGCCGCCACCATCCCCGACAGGGCGTCCCCCATGCCGCCCGAGGCCATGTACGGGTTTCCGGTGGTGTTGATGAATACATCGCCCTTCGGCGTCGCGATGATCGTCCGCGCCCCTTTCAGGATCACCGTCACCTCCTTCTCCTCTGCGAAATGCTGCGCCGATCCGACCCGGGATGCCTCGATGGCCTCGATCGACTCCCCGGTCAGCCGGGACATCTCCCCCGGGTGCGGCGTGATGATGCAGGGAGCTCCCGCCTTGCGCAGGATATCGACCTGCCCCGCCAGCGCGTTCAGCCCGTCGGCATCGATCAGGAAGGGAACCCGGATCTGGGGGATGATATCCGCCATGAACTCCGCCGCCCCGGGGTAGGTCCCCATACCGGGACCCAGTACGACGAAATCGGCACGGGAGGTGCTCTCGAGGAGGTCCGCGATGCATCCCTTCGGGAAATACCCGTCTCCGCCGTCCTCGATCCCCGCCGACATCACCTCCATCAGCTTCGCCTCGACGACCGGACGCAGGGACCGGGGCACGACGACCGTGATCAGTCCCGCCCCCATCCGCATCGCCGCATGTCCCGCCAGGCAGGGGGCGCCGGTCAATCCGGGGGAGCCGCCGACGACATACACCCTTCCGGCGTCCCCCTTGTGAAAATCGGGCGGCCGGATGGAGAGCATGCTCTTGACCACCCGTTCCTCGAGCGCCTCCGTCTTGATCTCGATATCGAAGACGGCCTTGGAGGGGATTCCGATGTCGTAGATGTCGGTCTCGCCGCAGTGGATGGAACCGGGAAGCAGCACCTGTCCGAGTTTGAGGAGCCCGAACGTGCCGGTGTAGTCCGCGCGGATCGCCTCCCCGAGGATTCTCCCGGACGTCGCGTCGATCCCGCTGGGGACGTCGACGGCGAACACGGTGGCCAGGGAAAGGTTGATCGTCTCCACCACGTTGCGCACGATTCCCTGGAGGGGGGAGGATAGGCCCGTCCCAAGAATGGCGTCGACGCACAGGTGGACCTCCTCGAGGTAGGTCCGCAGATCCTCCACGCCGTCCTGGTCCCGGATGATCCGGCCATCGACGTCCATTTTCTTCAGGATTTCGTATTGGGTCCGGGCGTCCGGCGAGAGGCCCTCCCCCTCGGAGAGGAGAAAGACCTCGACGTACACGCCCCGGTTCTGGAGGTGTCTCGCGATCACCATCCCGTCCCCGCCGTTGTTTCCGCGCCCGCACACGACGGCAACCGAAGCCTCTTCCGGGGCGACCACCTTCTCCTGCAGGATGCGCAGGATTTTCTCGGTACAGCAGCGGCCCGCGTTCTCCATGAGAACGAGGGAGGGGATTCCGTATCCTTCGATCGTCAGCCGGTCCAGCTCGGCCATCTGGCGCGCAGTGGCGACTTTCACGCAGGCATCTCCTTAGGATTCGATGATCACGAACGCCATTGCTTTCCCCCCGTCGTGGGTAATGCTTACGTGAATCCGACTTCCTTTTAATCTTTTCATATGGTTATATGCATTTCCATGAAGTTTTACTTCCGGTTTTCCCATTACGCCGCGAACCGTTTCCACATCCCGCCACAGGATCCCCTGCGATTTCCCCGTACCGAAGGCTTTCATCACCGCTTCCTTCACGGCGAACCGTCCCGCCAGCCGCTCGGCTTCCCGGACGCCCTTTTTTGCGTATCCCGCCTCGTCCTCCGTAAACACCCGGCGCAGGAAGCGGTCCTGGTACCGTGAAAGAATGTCCTTCACCCTTCCCACTTCCACGATGTCGACGCCGATTCCTACGATCACCGGTTTTTCCGCCGCACGGCCCCTTTATCTGCCGTGGATCAGGTCGGCCATCTCCCGAACCGCCTGCCCCAGCCCCACGAACATCGCCCTGGCGATGATGCTGTGGCCGATGTTGAACTCCTCGATTTCCGTAAGGGAGAGGATCGGGACGATGTTTCGCAGGTCGAGCCCGTGCCCGGCGAACACCTTAAGCCCGATGTTTCCGCCGTACGCGGCCGCGGCACGGATCTTCCCGAACTCCCTATCGCAATTCCCGGTCGCGAAGGCGCGGCAGTAGGCCCCCGTGTGGATCTCGACGGCGTCGGCCCCCGCGTGCTTCGCCGCGCGCACCTGCGCGAGTTCCGGGTCGAGGAAGAGGCTGACGAGGATCCCCGCCTCGTGCAGACGGGAGACCGTCCCGTGTAGCGCTGTCCTTTGCGCCAGTACGTCGAGTCCCCCCTCGGTCGTGATCTCCCGCCGTTTCTCCGGCACGAGCGTCGACGAGAAAGGGCGGAGCCGCACAGCGATCCCCTCCATCTCTTTGGTGGCCGCCATCTCCAGGTTGATCCTCGTCTGGACGACCTGCGAAAGAATCTCCAGGTCGCGGTCCTGTATGTGCCGCCTGTCCTCCCGGAGGTGCACCGTGATCCCGTCCGCGCCGGAAAGTTCCGCTATCGCCGCTGCGGTCACCGGGTCGGGTGCGCTCCCCCCCCGGGCCTGGCGCACCGTGGCGACGTGATCGATGTTTACTCCCAGCCTCTTTTTCATACTACCGGATCTCGGCGCGCGCTTTCTCCGCAAGCGCGTTGACGATGTGCTCGATCTCGCTTCTGTCTTCTCCCTCCACCATGATCCGGAGCAGGGGTTCGGTCCCGCTGTAGCGGACCAGGATCCTTCCCCTAGACCCGAGCTTCTTCTCGAATGCCGCGATCGTTTTTCGAAAACCGGGCAGCTTCTCCAGGGGAACGAGCTCCTTGAACTTCAGGTTGACCAGCATCTGCGGAATCGTGGTCATCTTGCTCCCCAGTTCGGCAAGCCGCTTCCCCGACTCTGCCATCACCGCCAGAACCTGGAGCGCCGCCAGTATTCCGTCACCCGTCGTCGCGTGGTCCAGGAAGACCAGGTGTCCCGACTGCTCTCCGCCGAAATTGTATCCCCCGGCACGCATCGCCTCGACGACATATCGGTCCCCCACCGGCGCCCGGACGATCCGGATCTTCCTCTCCTTAAGGAACAGCTCCAGCCCGAGGTTGCTCATCACCGTGGCGACGACGGTGTTTTTCTTGAGCTTCTTCCGCCGGACCATCTCCTCGGCACAGATCGCCATGGTCCGGTCGCCGTCCACCACTTTGCCCCTGTGGTCGACCACGATCACCCGGTCGCCGTCCCCGTCAAGCGAAATCCCGATGTCGGCCCGTAGCTCCTTGACCTTCGCCGACACCAGCTCGGGGTACAGGGAGCCGCACTTCTCGTTGATGTTCAGTCCGCTCGGGGAGACGCCCAGCGGGATGACGTCGGCGCCCAGTTCCTGGAACACGAGCGGGGCGATCCGGTACGCGGCCCCGTTGGCGCAGTCGATCACGATCTTCAGGCCTTCCAGGGTCAGGTGCCCCGGGAAGGTGTTCTTCAGATAGACGATGTACCGTCCGGTGGCGTCGTCGATCCGGTGCGCCCTGCCGATCTGCGGTGAGGGGGGCCTTACCTCTTTCATCTGTTCCCCCATCATGAGCATCTCGATCTTTTCTTCCTGCTGGTCCGGAAGCTTGAACCCGTCCCGGCCGAAGAACTTGATCCCGTTGTCCATGTAAGGGTTGTGGGAGGCCGAGATCACGACGCCGGCGTCGGCGCGCATGGAGTGCGTGAGAAAGGCGATCCCCGGCGTGGGCAGAGGGCCTACGAGCAGCACGTCTCCCCCCATGGAACAGATCCCGGCCGCCAGCGCCGTCTCGAACATGTACCCGGAAAGGCGGGTGTCCTTGCCGATCACGATCTTATGCCGGCCGGTCTTACTTCGAAAACTGTGCGCGACGGCCTGGCCAAGCGCCATCGCCGTCTCCACGGTCATCGGCTCGTTGTTGGCGACACCCCGCACACCATCGGTGCCGAACAGCTTCCTGCGCACGTGTTTCTCCCCCCTGCTTACCGGAATCGTATCGTCACGAGGACGTTCGGATTTCCGACGATTCTAGCATGCCCTTCCGGCAAGTTCACTCGTGCCTTCGCCCGGAATACCCCTTCCGGCTCGACGGGGGCGACCTCCTCGGTGTTCAGTTCCTTGAGGCGGTCGAACTCGCCGGGAAGCGCCTCGACCTCGAGCGACGGCGGGTCCACCTCCGTCTTTTCGATCCGGGAGCGAACCTCGGGCGTCCCTCCGATCCGGGGACGGACGGGCAAGGTCTTTCGCACCAGTTTCTCCAGCACGATCTCGACGGAAGATGGGTATACCCGCTCGACCCGAAATCCCGCCGGGACTTCGACCGACTGCTCGGTAAGGGGAATTGTCTCTATTCCCTTCTTCGCGCCGGACAGGTCGATCACCGCGGAGATCTCCTTCTGCTGCAAACCGTTGATGAGCGTCGGGGGACCGGCAAGCCGAACGTCCACCTGGCTTTCCACCTTGTTGGTGATCGCCATGTCCGGAGGGACATTGCGGATCTCGAGCGGGACCGCGAACCCTACGTGCACCTTGCTCTCCCCCGCCACGAACCACCAGAGGAGAACGGAGAGGCCGAGCGCCAGCGCCTTCAGCTCCAAATTCCTCCGGAACATCCTTTTCATGCCTGGAATTGCTCCCGCAGGATCTCTTCCAGTTCCTGCGCGCTTGCCGCCATTTTTACCTTGTGGTCGAAGAAGGCCGAGACGTTTCCCGTCTCCTCCGAGACCACGATCGATATCGCGTCGGTCTCCGCCCCCATCCCCCACGCCGCGCGGTGGCGCGTTCCCATCGCCCGGGTGGCCGGGGAATCCGCGGGGATCGGCAGGATGACCCGCGCGGTGGCGATCCTTTCTCCCCGGATGACGACCGCCCCGTCGTGCACGGGGGAAAGCGGCGAGACGAGAGAGACCAGCAGTTCATGGGAGAAGACCGCGTCGATCTTCTTGCCGTGCTCGACGTATTCCGACAGGCCCATGTTCCGCTCGAGCAGGATGAGGGCGCCGGTGCGGGATTCGGCGAGCAGGAAGGCCGAGGCCGCGAGGTCCTCGAGAAATCCGGGCCTCCGGGACAGGGGAGGCCAGCCGAAGATCCGTATCCGCCCCATCCGGGCGAGTCCCCGCCGGATCTCGCTCTGGAAAATCACCGCGAGGATAATGATGAAACCCCCGAAAAAATTTCCGACGACCCACTGGAACGTCACCATCCCGACCTTCTTCGAAAAGATGAACACCCCCATGAGGAAGAGGAGTCCGAGCAGGATCTCCACGGCGCGGGTGCCCCGGATGAAGAGGAGGATCCAGTAGAAGATGACGGTGACGAGCAGGATGTCCAGGATGTCCACCAGGCGAACGGCAGGGAGGGCTCCTAGCATTCGACTCCCTCCGATACGGCGTGCGCCACACGGACAGCATCCATCGCCTCGCTCACGTCGTGAACGCGGACCACGTGCGCCCCTCCCTGCACCGCCATGGCCACGCACGCCGCGGTCCCCAACACCCGGTCGCCCGGCTCCCTTCCCGTGATCCGCCCGAGGAATGCTTTGCGCGAGGGGCCGAACAGGATCGGCTTGCCGAGGTTGCGCAGGTCGGAGAGGTGACGGTGCAAGGCCAGGTTGTCCTCGAGGCGCTTGCCGAACCCTACCCCGGGGTCGACCAGGATCCTGTCGGCGGGGATCCCGGCGGCCTCCGCTGCAGAAACCCGGTCCGACAGCGCGTCCAGGATCTCGTCGAACAGCGACCGGTACGACGGGGAGCGCTGCATCGTCTCGGGGGTCCCGAGCCGGTGCATCAGGACCACGGCGCAGCCGGAATCCCGGACGACGCCGGCCATTTCCGGGTCGTCGGCAAGGGCGCTCGTGTCGTTTATGATGCGGGCGCCCGCCGCGACCGCCTGACGGGCGACGATCGCCTTGGTCGTGTCGACGGAAAGAATCGCCTCCGTGCGTTCGGCAAGCGCCCGGAGAACCGGGACCACCCGGGAAATCTCCACATCGGCCGGAACCGGGGTCGAACCGGGCCGGGTCGACTCTCCGCCCACGTCGATGATGTCCGCCCCGTCTTTTACCATCTCCCGCCCGCGTTCCACGGCACGCTCGAAGGAGAGATACTTCCCCCCGTCGGAGAACGAGTCCGGCGTCACGTTCAGTATCCCCATGATCCGCGCAGCGCCTCCCAGGGAAAGCGTGCGGTCACGGCAGGACAATGCGAATTCCCGGTTCCGGTGCCGGTCGATGGCCTCGCGCAGGGAAGCGAACGGATCGCCCGTTCCCATGGGATCCTGCGCCGCGCGGTGCAACTGGGCTTTTGATGAAACGGAAAGCAGCAGGACGTCCCGTCCCCGGGCGCACGGGATCCCCCTTGCCTTGAGAAGCGCCGGGAGGGCCGACGAAACTTCGTCCGCCAACGGAACGCTTACGAGGATCGCCCGAAGACCCGAGACGAGCCGTCGCGCCTCTGCTTCGGGCACGCCGAGGAACGCGATGCGCCGGTGCGCCTGCTCCGGGTCCGAGAAATGCAGCACCCGGATCATCGGCCCTCTCCCGGAATCAGGCCGGGGAACCGGCTTCGGCGGCGGGCGGCTCCCCCCCGGGCGGGGTTACCAGTTCCTCGATGATCTTCTTGATCGCGAAACCGTCGACGACTTCCTTCTCGAGAAGCGTCTGCGCCACCTTGTGCAGCACGTGGATGTTCGACTTGAGAATCGTCTTCGCCCGCTCGTAGCAGTCAAGGACGATCTCCTTCACCTCGTTGTCGATGTCCCGGGCCGTCGATTCGCTGTAGTCCTGGTGGCGGCCGAACTCCCTTCCCAGGAAGATCGCCTCCTGCTTCTGGCCGAAGGTGACGGGCCCGAGCTTCTCGCTCATTCCCCATTCGCAGACCATCTTTCTCGCTATGTAGGTGGATCTCTCGATGTCGTTGCCGGCCCCGGTCGTCAGCTCCCCGCGGACAAGCTCCTCGGCGACCCGCCCCCCCATGAGAATCGTGATGTTGTCCTTCAGGTACTCCTTGGAGTAGGTGTGGCGCTCGTCGATGGGGAGCTGCTGCGTCACCCCCATGGCCATTCCCCGCGGGATGATGCTCACCTTGTGGATCGGGTCCGCGCCCGGGATGAGCGTCGCCACGATCGCGTGGCCTGCCTCGTGGTACGCCGTAGACCGCTTCTCTTCCTCGGGGATGATCATCGAGCGGCGCTCCCGCCCCATCATCACCTTGTCCTTGGCCATCTCGAAGCATTCCATCGAGACGTTGGAAAACCCCACGCTCGCGGCGTGCAGCGCCGCCTCGTTGCACAAGTTCGCCAGGTCGGCCCCCGTGAACCCGGGCGTCCCCTTGGCCAGGACCTCGAGGTTTACGTCATCGCCCAGGGGGATCCTCTTCGTGTGGACGCCCAGGATCTGCTCCCTGCCCTTGACGTCGGGCTTGGGGACCACCACCTGCCGATCGAATCGCCCCGGCCGCAGAAGCGCCGGGTCGAGCACGTCCGGGCGGTTCGTCGCGGCGATGAGAATCAGCCCCTCGTTCGCCTCGAACCCGTCCATCTCCACCAATAGCTGGTTGAGCGTCTGCTCCCGCTCGTCGTGCCCGCCGCCCAGGCCCGCGCCGCGATGCCGGCCCACCGCGTCGATCTCGTCGATGAAGATGATGCACGGGGCCGACTTCTTTCCCTGGATGAAGAGGTCGCGCACGCGCGCGGCCCCCACCCCGACGAACATCTCCACGAAATCCGACCCGCTGATGGAGAAGAAGGGGACCCCCGCCTCTCCCGCGATCGCCCGGGCGAGAAGGGTCTTCCCCGTCCCCGGGGCCCCGACGAGCAGGACCCCTTTCGGGATCCGCCCCCCCAGCCTCGTGAACTTCTTGGGGTCCTTGAGGAACGCGATGATCTCCTGGAGCTCCTCCTTGGCCTCCTCGATTCCCGCCACGTCCGCAAACGTCATCTTCGTGCCGCTCTCGGTCAGAAGCTTCGCCCGGCTCTTGCCGAACGACATCGCCTTGCCGCCACCCGTCTGCATCTGCCGCATGAAGAAGATCCAGACCCCGATCAGGAGCAGCATCGGCAGCCAGGAGATGAGCAGGGTCATGTACCAGGGGTTGTCGTCGATCGGCTTGGCGGTTATCTTGACGTTCTTCGCGCGAAGGGTTTTCACGAGGTCCGGATCGTTCGGGGCGTAGGTGTGGAACGCCTTCTTCGCCTTCCCGGAAGATTCGACGTACTTGCCGTTCAGCTCCTGCCCCTTGATGGTGACCTCCTGCACCAGCCCGGAGTCGACCGCCGCGACGAACTCGGAGAAGGGGATCTCCTCGTAATCGACCTTCTGCGTCTTGAAGGTGTTGAACAGGAAGACCATCGCGAGCGCGATGATCATCCAGAGGGCGAGATTTCTGTAGAACTGGTTCAAGTTGTCTTGTCTCCCGTCGTTATTTTAGCGCGCCGGATTCCACCGAACATGGATGCGCAAGCGAGCACAGGGTTTCCTCTCTCAATTTAACATGGATGAACCCCCGTGTAACCCGTCATTCGGACGGAGGTTCTCCCCCGATGTCCGCCCGCAGTACGATCGTGCGCCTTGTCGCAGGTGTCACGGCGGCACCGGAGGACCGCAGGATCCCGGGAATCCAAACGATCGTTCCGCCTGCATCGCACACCACGGGACTACCCCACCGCCTCTCCCGGGGAACCTTCCGGTCGATCAGGATCTCCTTTATTTTCTTGTCGGCCTCGAGCCCGAAAGGCCGTACCCGGTCTCCCACCCGAAGCGGCCGGACGGAAAGAGGCAGCGGGATCATGTCCGCGTCGAAGAAGGCCTGCCGTTCGGCCCCCGCCATTTTGCGGATGCGTCCCACCGCGGTCTTTCCCCTCTCTTCCCAGATAAACGAAACGGGGGAACCGGTTTCGACGCCCCACCCTCCCCGGGCGGGTTGGTTCCACCGATAGATACCTGGACCCTCCATCCTTAAGAAGGGTTCCGCCACCCCCTTCGTTTTTTCCGCCTTTCCCAACTCCCCCTCCTTCCCCTCCTTCCGCTCCCTCCCCTTCACCGGTCTCCCGAATCGAGCATCCCCCGCGCTTGATGTTGCTTTTCCCCCCGGGGGAGAAAGAATCGCCTCCCCGTAGCGGCATCGAAGCGTGGCCCCGCCGCCGACGTTCAGGCGTGCGGACGACCTTCCGGAAACGATCAACCTGTCCATGGACGCAAGGAGACGCTCGTTCGGCGCCGTGCCTAAATATCCGTAACAGAGGACCTGCAGGGTTCTGATCCGGAGAAGGGAGGGAAGAGCGGCGTATGCTTTCCGTGGAATCCGGATGGCTTCCTTTTCCTGTCCGCCGGTTCGAGGCAGTTTCGATTTTCCTTTTTTAACATTGTAATCAACATTGTTTTCAAGCCAATTATGGGCACTTTGCTCAACAAAGGCATCAAGTTCCCGGAAGCGCTCCCCCAGCGCAAAGATCCGTTTCTTGACCGATTTGCCATACCGCTTTTCGAG
This sequence comes from Candidatus Deferrimicrobiaceae bacterium, assembly GCA_049577645.1. GTDB lineage: Bacteria > Desulfobacterota > Deferrimicrobia > Deferrimicrobiales > Deferrimicrobiaceae > CSP1-8. The sequence goes on along the minus strand of JBAUKK010000147.1, from coordinate 4,116 downwards.
TGAAGGAATCAGGACGTGTCGGATCCAGTTCCGCTCGAAACGGGTGTCCAGGTTCGACTTGTCGACCCGGTGGGCAATACCGTGTTTCTCGAGATACCGGAGGATATCCTCCCTCCAGGTGTAAAGAAGCGGCCGCTCGATTGCATCTTCCGTCGCGCGCGGGATCCCCTTGAGCCCCGAAATCCCGGCCCCCTCCATGATGCGCATGAGAATCGTCTCCACCTGGTCGTCGGCGGTGTGGGCTACCAGTATCCTTTCCGCACCGTATTTTTCCTTCGTTTCCAAAAGAAAACGGTACCGTTGCATCCGGGCGCGGCCCTCGAACCCGCCCCTCTCCCCGTTCTCGTCCTTCCCTTCGGGGGAATGACGGCTGCCGGCCATGGGGCCGCCCGCCTCGAGGGGTATTCGGTATTCCCTGCACAATGCCTCGACGAACCTTTCATCCCCTTCCGAGTCTTTCCCCCGTGCCTTGTGGTTATAATGGGCCGCCATTGTCGAGGAGGTGCCTTTCGTGGTCCGGATGAGGAGATATACGGAATCGACTCCCCCTGAGACCGCGACAACGTTTGCATAGCGTTTCATCCGGACCTTCATCCCCTTATTTATATCATTCTCGTATTGTTACCGATGGCCCTTTCTCGGTTTTTCGCTTTCCTTCATGCCCTTCTCCGGCAGAAGGGGCCCGGGAGAGATTTCACCAGATCTCCATCGAATTCGAAGAAGCGTATCGGAGACGGGGCTCGGAATCCAATGCCTATTCTTGGGAATTATTTATCCAAAACAGATAAGCAGTATATCTCAGGAATAGTTGTTAGTAATAAACAATCATAAAATCATAAGGTTACGACGAAAAATGTTCCGGCACGCTACTTGCTTAATTTGTGGCCAAATATCTATTACTCTTATTTAATGGAGAGAAAGGAGGGAAGAGATGGGAAGCATCCTGAAGACGGGTTTGGCGGCAGCGGTCGTGCTTGCCGTCGCGGCAGTTGATGCACAGGCGGGTGGTTTTCTTGGTAGTTTTGATTGGTCGCGCTGGTGTCCCCCCAAGCAGGTCCCCGAGCCTTCCACGCTTATCCTTATGGGGAGCGGGTTGGCGGGACTGATTGGGTACGGTTGGAGGAAAGTCAAGAAGTAATCGTTCGAACGAAGGGACGTGCCAAAAAGACGGAGCCTTGCGGTTCCGTCTTTTTTTTTGGATCGGCAGGTCGCTGCGCCCGTATTTCCGGATCTCCTTCAAGCCACGGAGGTCCGATAGGTCTTCCAGTCGATGTTCAGGATCTGGATCTTGTAGTTGAGCACCCGCGGACTTATTCCCAACAACTGCGCCGCTTCCTTCTGCACGCCTCGGGTTGCCTGGAGCGCACGGATAATCGCCTCCCTCTCCAGCTTTTCCAGGTTGAGCGTTTCCCCCCAGGAAAGACCCTCCCCTCCCTCGGGGGGAGTCTCCATCGTCATATCCGAGGATTCGATCACCTCTCTGTCGCATAAAAGGACGGCCCGCTCGATCGCGTTCTGCAGCTCCCGCACGTTCCCCGGCCAGAGGTAGGAACGGATCCTTTCGATCGCCTGCGGAGAAAATCCCGTCACCTTCTTCTTGAAATCGACGGCGTACTGGTTGAGGAAGAACCGCGCAAGCGGGAGGATATCCTCACGTCGCTCCTTGAGCGATGGAATCCGCAGATTCACCACGTTCAGACGGAAGAAGAGGTCCTGGCGGAACCGTCCCTCCTTCGCCTCCGTGCGCAGATCCTTGTTGGTGGCCGCCACCACCCGGACATCGACCCGGATGGTTTTCCCGCTGCTTCCCAACCGTTCGAATTCATGCTCCTGAAGCACGCGCAGCACCTTGGCTTGTGTCGCCGGGCTCATATCCGCGATCTCGTCCAGGAAGATCGTCCCCTTGTCGGCCTGTTCGAACCGTCCGATCCGGAGTTTCTCCGCTCCGGTAAACGCCCCCCTCTCGTGCCCGAAGAGTTCGCTCTCCAGCAGATTTTCATGCAGGGCGGCGCAATTGACTTTCACCAGAGGACCGCTTGCGCGCGAACTGCCGAAATGCAGGAGCGTGGCCAGGAGTTCTTTTCCCGTTCCGGTTTCCCCCGTGACGAGAACCGTCGCCGTGGTCGGCGCCACCTTCGGGATGACGGCGAGAATATCCTTCATCCCTTTGCTCTCCGCCACCAGCCCCCCTCCCTCGAGCGCGTTCTGATACGACGCCTTCTGGTAGGTCTCGAGCTCCCCCCGCATCTTCCCCATTTTCAGCGCCGTGCGGACCCTGTGCTTCAGGTGCTCGAGTTCGAAGGGCTTCTGGATATAGTCGAACGCCCCGAAGCGAAGCGCCTGGATGGCCGTCTCCACCGTCGCGTACGCGGTCAACAGGATCACTTCCGTCCCCGCGTTTACCTCTTTCGCCTTTTTCAGGATGTCGACGCCGGTCAGGTCCCCCAGCTTGATGTCGCTCACGACGACGTGGAACGATTCGGTCTCCAGCTTGCGGACCGCTTCCTCCCCCGTCGCCGCCTCCTGGATGCCGTACCCGGCGTCCTCGAGGGACAATCGTATCCCGGCCCGAAGCGTTTCGTTGTCCTCGACGATCAGGATCGTGTCCGCCATTCCTGCCTCACAGGGATTTTGATGATGAAGTCCGTCCCCTTGCCGGTTTCGCTTTGCAGGTCCAGGACGCCGCCATGGGCATGGACGATCTTCTGTGCCAGCGGCAGGCCGAGCCCCGTGCCGGTTTTCTTGGTGGTAAAGAAGGGAACGAAAATCTTGTCCTCGATTTCCTGCTGGATGCCCGGACCGTTGTCGCGGATGCTGATCCGGATGAATTCTTCCTCTTTCCCCGTATGTCCGTCCACCAGAGGATCCATCCCTCTGCCGATCCGCAACAGCTCGCTGAAATGCCGGGATATGCCGAAGGAGACCTCCACGTGCCCCTTCTCGTCACAGGCATACACCGCGTTGTTGATGATATTGCTGATCGACTGCTCGAGCAGCGTCGCATCGATCTCGGCCCGGAGGGAAACCCCTTCCTGCCTTTTCACCGAGAATTCCATCCCCGGGTAAAGGGTCCGGAATCTCTCGATGGTGTTCTCCACCACTTTGCCGACATCCAGTTGTTGCAGACCGAGTTCCGCCGGCCGAACGAAATTCAGGCATTCCCGGATGATGTATTCCACCTTGTCCACTTCCCTGCCGATCATGACGACGGAAGAGAGGAGCTTTTCATTTTGGGGGAGGCGATCTTTGAGCAGGCTGCAATGGACGCCGATGCTGGATATCGGGTTTCGGATTTCGTGCGCCAAGCCGGCCGCCATCTGGCCGAGCAGCAGGAGGCGCTGTTTCAGGTTTTCGCTCTCCTCCGCCATCTCCACGTGCGTGAGATCCTTGAAAAAGGCGCAGACGCCGATTTTGTGATCCCCCTTTTTTAACTCCGAAAGGGTGAAGCCGATGGACTGGCGGTCTCCACCCTTTCCCGGAAGTTCCACTTCCACGCGCGTTGGGAGGTAATGCATCGTGACGGCTTCGCTCAAGACCCGGAAAAAGGAGTTTTCCCCTGCCCGGAGGTGGATATTTTCCCCTTTCGCCAGGACGCACCATTCCAGAATTTTTTCGCCTATCGGGTTGATGTAGGCAACGGTCCCGTCCAGCTTCAAGGCAATGACGCCGGCACGAAAACTGGACAGTATCGCGTTTTCGAGGCTCATCCTGCCTCCGCCGAAGTCGAATCCCTGCCGAGTAATTTTACCCGATGACGGAAGGCGTGGCAAATCAGAAGGAAAATGACGCGCCGGGAGAGAAATCGGACTTCATCCCTGTGAGGGCAACGGCGCGAATCGAGAGGTAGTAGGTTCCGCCCTGGGAAAGGAAAGGGAAGAGATTGGAAAGATCAAATGTTGTGTTTACCTGGCCGGTGTCCGGGTCACGCGCCGCTACGGCGGCCATTTCATTGTCGGAGTCGGAGAACACACCGTTTTCATTGATATATATTTCAAAACAGTCCAGATCCGATACGGGTTCGAGAGACGACCCGTCCGAAAATTGGGTAGGTGGGGTCCAGGACAGGATCTTCGCAGGGAAGATATCCGATCCTCCACCATCGATTGTTCCTCCTCC
>JBAUKK010000146.1:0-4750 GCA_049577645.1 Candidatus Deferrimicrobiaceae bacterium | reverse complement strand
ATCCACGGCTTTCCCAAGCGGCGCAGAAGCACGAAACGGAAGGACAGGTACGCCGCGAGAAACTGGAAAACCACCGAACAGATGAGCAGTGCAACCAAACCGCGCCCTCCGGGCCGACCGCTTTCCACCCTTCGCCTGCCGACCTTAATCTCTTTTCGACAAAATTACGGAAAATATTTAGCCATTTACCCGGGAATAACCGGGGACATTTGCGGGATAACCAGGCACCCGGACACACCGGCCGTTTGCCGGCATTCCGCGAATCCTTTATGATTTCCGAAGCACCATAAGAACAAGCGTTTATTTTTGCGTGCCGGGAGGGAATCATGGGACAGGTCGTGCACACGTCGCGGATCGTCATCACGAGGGAGAAGGGACCGACCCGGAAGGCCATGATCGAGGGGTTCGCGGAGCCGGTCTACTACGGCGTCCACGGGGGGATCAAGAACTTCTACAAGGTGGACCCCGAAAAGGAGCACGCCGCCACCCTCGACCACATCGTCGGGGCGGTCGGGGGCTGAATGATGGGGACACTGGCCACGGTGCTGGCCGGAAAGAAGATCCCCACGTACGGCGACAGGTTCCGGGCGGATGTCGAGGGTGACGTCGAGGATGTCGGGGGGGTGCTGAAAATCACGAGGATCCGCGTCAAATACACCATCAAGGTCCCCCCCGGGAAGACGGAGGAGACCAGGCAGTCGCTCGGCGAGTACCTGGTGAAGTGCCCCGCCGCGATGAGCGTCAAGGGGGCTATCGATCTCATCGATTCGGTGGAGATCACGGAACTGGAAGCGTAATGCAGGCGTACGGAGGGGAAAGATGAAAGCCGCCGTCTGCGAAGCGTTCGGGAAACCGCTCGCCCTCCAGGATATGCCGGATCCGTCCCCCGGGCCCGGCGAGGTGCTGATCCGGATGAAAGGGTGCGGGGTGTGCCACAGCGACCTGCACCTGATCGACGGGGACTGGGCCGACTGGGGGACCCCTCTGCCGATCATCCCCGGGCACGAGGTGACCGGGGTGGTCGAACGGGCGGGAGACCAGGTGAGCAGCCTGAAACCGGGGGACCGGGTCGGCGTCCCGTGGATGCAGTACGCCTGCGGCGAGTGCCCCGCGTGCCGGTCCGGCGCGGAGATGCTGTGCGCGGCCCAGAAGACCACGGGGGTGAACGTGCACGGCGGGTATGCGGAGCGGGTCAAGGCGCCCGCCGCGTTCACGCACCGGATCCCGGAGGAGCTGGACCTCGTTACCGCGGCCCCCCTCCTGTGCGCCGGCATCACGATGTTTTCCCCCCTTCGCCGCGCGGGAAACCTGTCGGGAAAGACCGTGGCGGTCGCGGGGATCGGGGGGCTGGGTCATCTGGGGGTCCGGATGGCCTCCGCCATGGGAGCCCATGTCGTCGCAATCACCCGCGGGGAGGGAAAAAAGGAGATGGCGTACAAACTCGGCGCCCGTGAGGTGATCGACACGGAGAAGGAGCAGGCGGGGAAGCAGCTCGCCCGCATGGGGGGGGCCGACCTGATCCTGCTCACCGGCATCTCGGCGAGCCTTTTCGAAGAGTGCATACCGGGGCTGGCACCAAACGGCACCCTGGTGGTGCTTGCGGCCATCGCGGAAGCCGCCAAGGTTATCCCCGCCGCCCTCCTCATGGGGCAAAAGCGGATCATGGGATCCGTCGTCGGAACGCGCGACGACATGGACGCGATGCTCAGGTTCGCGGCGGACCACGGGATTGCCGCGACCGTGGAGAAGCACCCGCTGGCGAAGGTCAACGACGTCCTCGACAGGCTGCGCAAAGGCGAGGTACGACTGCGGGCCGTGATCACCCCGTAGCCGAAAGCGATCCCCGGGAAAACGATTCCCGCCCCGCATGGGAAAAGGCCGGCTTCTGCGCCGGCCTTTCTGTTTCCGGTCCCCCCTGCCCGTCCCGTTAACCGGGTTTCCCGGTCATTATCCCATATAAAGGTAAAGTTTCCCGGCGTATTTCCGATAAAGGAGAAGCCCCTTCGGCATCGGGGGAAGAATACGGGAGGCGCTGCGACCGCCCCATGACGAAACCTTCTTTTCTCTCAACAGTTTTTCTCCCGATTCGAAACATCAAGACCATGCTGGCCAAGCGGGATGATTCCGAGCACGAACAGGCCCTTATCCGCGCCGTAATCGTATTGATCCTTACGAGCTACGTTTTTCTCTCGATCCTGGGGAACCGACGCATCGACAGCGACGAAATCGGAACCATTGCGATTACCCTCTCCAGCCTCCTCTTCTCGGCGGGAGTTTTCACGCACATTCTGCTGCGACCCGCGATATCGCCCGCGCGGCGGGCCATCGGCATGCTTCACGACAACGGAATGGCGGCGTACATGATGTACGCGCTCGGGGAGTATTGCGCCCCTTTCTACGTCGTCCTTCTGTGGGTAACCTTCGGAAACGGTTTCCGCTACGGGCGGTTGTATCTGTTCGGCTCCGCCCTCCTCGGCACGGCATTCTTTTCCCTGGTCATCGCAATGACCGATTACTGGAGTTCCCATACCACGCTCGGTTTCGGCTTGCTGACTGGGCTCATCGTCCTTCCCGCTTACGTCTCCTCTCTCCTGAAAAAACTGACAGATGCGATTTCCCGGGCCGAGGAGGCGAACCGGGCAAAAAACCAGTTTCTGGCGAACATGAGCCACGAGATGCGAACCCCGCTGAGCGGCATTCTCGGCATGGTCGAGCTTCTTCGGGGCACTTCGCAGACCGTCGAGCAGGAGGATTTCTCCAACACGATCCGGGCCTCGGCCCAAACCCTCCTCTTCCTGATCGAGGATGTCCTGGACATCTCCAAGATCGAGGCCGGGAAAATCACTTTGGAAAAGGTCGATTTCGACCTGCACGCCCTCATCAAGAGCACGATGGCAATGCTCGCCCCGCAGGCGCGGGAAAAAGGGCTGGACATCTTCCCCCAGATCCCTTCCCGGATCCCTTTTCTGCTGCGGGGAGATCCTCTGCTGATCCGCCAGGTTCTCCTCAACATGTTAAGCAACGCCGTCAAGTTCACCGAGGAGGGCGAGGTCTGTCTGCGCGCGGAGCAGATCCGGGAAACGCCGAAGAGCGTTCTGCTCCGGATCGAAGTGTCGGACACCGGGATCGGCATCCTCCCGGAAGCCCAGGCGCGCATCTTCGAACGGTTTACCCAGGCGGACGATTCGATCACCCGGCGGTACGGCGGGTCGGGCCTGGGTACGACCATCGCGAAGCAGCTCGTGGAGCTCATGGGGGGGGAGATCGGGCTCCAGAGTGAGCCGGGGAAGGGAACCACCTTCTGGTTCACCCTTGAACTGGAGAAACAGCATGATCTGCTCCTCCATGCGGCCGGGACAAGCGCCCTGAGCGGAAGCCGTATCCTGGTCATCTCCTCCGACGCCAACAGCTCCCTTATCCTCAAGAAACACCTGGCATCCTGGGGCGTCGAGGCGGTGATTGCCGACAAGGCCGCCCAGGCGTTCTCCCCCCTCATCTCCGCCGCAAACGACGGCATCCCCTACCAGATCGCCATCATCGTCGAAAACGGTCTCGATATGGATCCGTGCGACCTCGCCAAGGCGCTTAAATCCGTACGGCTGATACAGAACGTCCAGCCGATTCTCGTGAGCAAGGAAGAGAGGGAGCCCGAACTGAACCTCATCACGAAGCACGGTTTCGCCGCTGCCGTCGGAGCCTCCATCGACAAAACGCTCCTGTTCAACGCCGTCCACTACGTTCGGCCGGTCGAGGGGGAAATCGCAAACGTCCCGAGCCTGGTCAGCCGGTACAAGCAGAAGAAGGAGGAGGAGGAGGAACGGCGCGGACTGCACATTCTCATCGCGGAGGACAACCTGACGAACCAGAAAGTCATCGCCAAGATTCTCGAGCGTGCCGGGCATCGGGCGCAACTGGTCATGAACGGCGAAGAGGCGCTCGATGCCATGGAGAAGGAGAAGTTCGACCTCGTGCTGCTCGACCTTCACATGCCCGTCATGGGGGGACTGGAAGCCGCCAAGATATTCCGCTTCTCGTGGGAAGAGGCTTCCCGCCCCCCCCTGGTAGCCCTGACTGCGGACGCGACACAGGAGTCCCGAAAGGCGTGCGAGGAGGCGGGATTCGACGGATACCTGACGAAGCCGGTGGAGGTGAAGAAGTTCCTCGAGATCATCGACTCGCTGGTCCCGACCGGGCGAAAGGAAAAGCCCGCCGCCACGGCAACACCGGTGTCTTCCTCCGGGATTCCTTCGGCGGACCGGGACCGGGCCGGCGACGCCATCGACCTGGCCACGTTCCACGACCTGGCCGCCCTCGGAGGAAAGGGGGATTTCCTGGAGAAGCTGATCCGGATCTTCCTGGAGACCGGGGAGCGGAAGGTCGACAATATCGAGACGGCCATGCTGGCCCGGAACTACGGACTCGTTGCCGATCTTGCCCACGCCCTGAAGGGAAGCGCGGGGCAGATCGGGGCGAAACGCCTGGCGGAGTTGTGCCACCAATTGTGCCGGATCGGACCTGCCGGTCTGGGAAAGGACCGTCAAGCCCTCGTAAAGGGTCTCAAGGAGGAGTTCGAGAACACCCGGTGTGCGCTGGAGATGGTCGCAAAGGAGAGGGGGCGCGCCATGTCCAAATAGGATCTTGCCGGAAAATCAGGATTCGGCCTGCTCTACCTCGTCCTTCGCAGGCGGCGAGCCGGCCATCCTGTTCTGGGCTTTCAGGAGCCGTTCGATCAGGCGAAGGTCCCGTTCCT
>JBAUKK010000145.1:0-6712 GCA_049577645.1 Candidatus Deferrimicrobiaceae bacterium | reverse complement strand
TCCGCGCTCTTGTAGTATCCCAGGAACACCGAGGGGCTGCGGGAAAGGATCTCGCCGGCCTCGGAGATCATAATCTCCGTCTCGGGAATGGGCTTCCCCACCGAGTCGAAGTTGATGTCGCCTTCCCGGTGGATGCAGGAGATGCCGGAGATCTCGGTCTGCCCGTAGATCTGCTTGAGGTTCACCCCCATCGCGGTGAAGAACTTGAACACGTCGGGGCCCAGCGCGGCGCCGCCGGTGGAGGCGGTGCGGATGCGCAGCAGGCCGAGGCGGTCCTTGAGCGCCCGGAAGACAAGGTAGTACGCCAGCCTGTGCCTTACCTGGAGAAGGAAATCCGGCTTCTCCTTCCGGAAGTGGGCGTCCGCGTATTCATACCCGACGGGAAGCGCCCATTCGTACATTTTCCGCTTGAGCCAGGAGGCGTCCATGACCTTCACCTGGACGGCGGATGTCATGTTCTCCCAGATCCTCGGGGGGGAAAACATGATGTTCGGACCGATCTCCCGGATGTTCTCCTGCACGGTCTCGGGCTTCTCGGGAAAGTTCACGGTGAACCCGGTGAGAAGCGCGCTGGAGAGGCACATCATCTGCTCGCCGATCCATGCCAGGGGGAGGAACGAAACGAACTCGTCGGTCTCGCGCTTGGGGTCCACCTCCATCAGGTTCACCGCCATCGTGAGGAGGTTCCGGAAGGAGAGAATCGCGCCCTTCGGGAACCCCGTCGTGCCGGAGGTGTAGCAGATGAGAGCCAGGTCCTCGCTGCCCGACGCCCCGACATGGTGTTCGTAGCGGTCCGGCTCCCGCCGTTCGACCTCGCGCCCTAACTCCTCCACCTCCTTGAAATCGATCAGGTCGGGATCGTCGTACCCCCGCATTCCCCGCGGGTCGGTATACACGATGTACCGGACCTTGGGCAGCTGATCCCGGATGTCGAGGATCTTGTCGACCTGCTCCTGGTCCTCGGCCACAACGAAGGTGGAGTCGGAGTGGTCGATGACGTAGGCGACTTCCTTGAGGTTCGAGTCCTGGTACAGACCCAGCGGGACGGCCCCCGCCGCCTGGGCGGCCACCTCGGCCCACACCCATTCGGGCCTGTTGTCCCCGATGATGGCGACCTTGTCCCCCCGGGCGAGCCCCAGAGACGAAAGCCCGAGGGAGAATCGCTTCACGTGCTCGTGGTACTCCTTCCAGGTGAACGACTGCCAGATCCCGAATTCCTTCTCCCGCATGGCGACCTTCCGGTCGCCGAAACGCTCCGCGTTCCGCAGGAGCAGCTTCGGGAACGTATCGTATCGCCTGGAGACCTCCTTCATCGTGTCCCGCGCCCCTCCCGTTCCCGCAGGAAGTCATCTTCCTCGCCGATGTAGGCGCGTATCACGTGCGGATCGTTTGCCACCTGCGCGGGCTCGCCCTCCGCGATCTTCACGCCGAAGTCGAGGACGCTCACCCGGTGGCTGATGTCCATGACGACCCCGAGATCGTGCTCGATCAGGAGGATGGTGACCCCCCACTCCTCGTTGATGTCGAGGATGAAGCGGGCCATGTCCTCCTTCTCCTCGATGTTCATGCCGGCCATCGGCTCGTCGAGCAGGAGGAGCTTGGGCTTGAGAGCGAGCGCCCGGGCGAGCTCGACCCGTTTCCGCAGGCCGTACGGCAGCGTCCCGACGGGTTTTTTCCGGATGTTCTCGATCCCGAGGAAATCGATGATGTCCTCGACCGCCTTCCGGTTTTCGATCTCCTCCCGGCGGGCGGGCCCGATATGGATCCCCCCCAGGAGGGAGCCCCTTTTGAGGAACAGATGTCTCCCGAGCATGAGGTTGTCGAGAACGGTCATGTGATGAAAGAGGGCGATGTTCTGAAACGTCCTGGCGATGCCGAGGCGGGCGATCTGGTGCGGCTTCATCCCGGTGATCTTCCGGTCCTCGAAGAAGACGGCGCCTCCCTGCGGCCGGTACACGCACGAGATGCAGTTGAACACCGAGGTCTTCCCGGCGCCGTTCGGCCCGATGATCGCATGGATCCGTCCCCGTCCGACCGCGATAGAGACCCCGTTGATCGCCTTCACGCCCCCGAACGCAAGGTGAACGTCGTCTATCCTGAGCAGTGGCACCCGGGTTCCCCCCGTTATAACCGTCGCAGAATACCGCAATCGACCCGCGACACATCAAACAATGTTCTTCCCCATTGCCGAAATCGATACACCAGCCATGTCGGGCGATTATCCGAACGAGAGCGTTCGGCATCGCGCCGGACCGCTTCGCCGGTCCGGAAAATCCGGCCCCCGACGCCAAACAGGGTTTTTTTTATTCTGGTCATATTACCAGACGGCGGGGCCGAAACAAGTCGAAACGGACGTATTAAAAACCGTCCTCCGTCCCTGCCCGGCCCCTCCATTGATTTTCCCGGATACCCTATTGTATTATACATATATGATTATGGCTCCCCTCTTCCCGATCGCCTTCCTCGCAGCCGGTTCGGCCGCGATCATCCTGACCGTCTGCCTGTACGGGTAATGGAACCCGAACCGTCACGATTCCCGCTACCCCGTCGCCTTCGGCGGCCGCTCGCCGTCCTGGGAGGGGCCGTTGCCTGTATCCTCCTTCTGTCTCACGCCGCTCCCTGCCGCGCCGACATCTACCAGTGGAAAGACGGCCAGGGGACGATGCACTTCACGGACGACGTAACGAACATCCCGTCCCAGTACCGGAAGAGCTCGACCCTCCTGATCCGCCAGGCTCCCTCCTCCATATCCCCGCCGCAGGCCTCGCCTCCCCCCGGGGGACCGCAGGCCCCGCATTCCGGCAGCGTCCGGGGCACCGCGAGCACGGAAAAGGAGGAGGCGCTCTCCGCCGAGCAGGAAAAGGAGGAACTGGTTTCCCAGGTGGAACAACAGCGAGCGAAGATCGCCGCCAAGGAGATGCACATACGGGCCGTCGACGCAAAACAGTCTCTCGCCATAAACCCCCTGCGGAACCGGTATGTCGATCCGGCGGACATGGACCTTTATACCAAGTACCAGGACGAACTCCCGGCCGACAAGGAACAGTTGAAAGAACTCGAATCCCGGCTCGAATCAATCAAATAACGTCGAAATCCTCAGGTACGGGAGAAACCACCGTCATCCGCTCCTGATTTCCCGGGTGGAGAAACGCAACTTCCGCCGCGTGCAGCATCAGTCTTTCCTTTCCCGCCCCCTCCGCGGGCACCGCCGCGTATTTCCTGTCCCCGACCACCGGGAAGCCGGCCGCCGCCAGATGCGCCCGGATCTGGTGACGCTTCCCCCGGGAGATTTTCGCCCTGACAAGCGTCATGGAACCGTCCCCCCGTACAGGCGTTACGGTCGTCCAACGCACCGGGTCCGGATCCCGGAACTCCTTCCTCACCCTCACGGTTTCTCCTCCTTCGGCGTCGATCCGGCAGGACAGGGTCATTTCCTTCCCGATCGCTCCGCTAACCAGGCAATAATAGGTCTTGTGTATCTCCCCCTTTTCCCGTTCCCGGGAGAGAAAATCGAGTGCCTCCTTCGTCAACGCCGCGGGGATGGCACCGCTGGTTGCGTAATCTAGCCTTGTCAGGAGAGTGAGGCCGGGCAGGGAGGACAGCGTCGTCACGGAGGGGAATTTCCAGCGCAGGTAGCCGGCGAGCGTCCCCCTCTCTCCCGGCCTGTGGGGTTCCGTGTGGACGTCGGGCGGCTTTTCCAACACTGCCACCTCGTCGTCCGCGAAGAGAACCGAAGCCCCCGGGAGGTCGCCCGGTGCGGGCATCCAGTCCGGCGCTTCGGCGATCCGCAAAACGGCCACCTCCTGCCCCCGAGCGAGGGATTGCCCTTTTCGCCCCTTTCTCCCGTCCACTCGCACTTCGCCCGCTTCGATCGCGAAACGGAAGCTTCGTGACGGCAACCCCGGGAGCCTGGCCCGTAGAAACCGGTCCAGCCGGGTCCCGCTCTCGCGCTCTTCCACCGTCAGAATAATTTCTTCCCGCACCGTGCCCGTCCCGTTTCGATCCTGTTTATTGCCATGGTATGCCCCGCGGGCGGGCGCACAACGGGATTTGCTTCCGTTTGACACGGGGGGGGGAAATCGCATACTGTATACAGGAAGAGCGGATCGAGGAGAATCGCCCCGGTTTTTTTTAAGCGCGCACTGTGCAGCCACCAGGCGGGGGAATCCCTTCTCCTTGGGGGCAACGGCTTCCGCGCCAGCCTCTTTAAAAGCCCAAGCCCCGGAGAGACTCCCCCCTCATCCGCGCGCCGCGCCCGGCCAGCCCCCCCCCGGAGGCCGGGCGTTTTTTTCTCCCGGCTACCTAACGACCGTCGCCCGGAGGATCGTGACGACCTCTTTCGGTACATCCTCGAACATCGAGACTCGCCCCGTGGGAACGGCCCGTATCCTGTCCACGACATCCATCCCCTCAACCACCTTGCCGAACACCGCGTACCCGAATCCCCGCGGGGTATTGTCGACATGGTTCAGGAAATCGTTGTTCACCACGTTGATGAAGAATTGCGCCGTGGCGGAGTCGACCACCCCTGTCCGCGCCATCGCGAGCGTCCCCCGGTCGTTCTTCAACCCGTTGCCGGCCTCGTTCTTGATGGGCGGATGGGCAGGCCGTTTTTCCCGCATCTCTTTGGTGAATCCTCCCCCCTGGATCATGAATCCCCGGATCACCCGGTGAAAAATCAGCCCGTCGTAATGCCCTTCTTTCACGTAGGAAAGAAAATTGCTCACGGTAATCGGCGCTTCTTGGGGTTTTAGTTCGACCTTGATGTTTCCCATGCTCGTTTCCAGCAGGACCACGGGGTTTCCTCCTTTGGAAGCGGTATCCGCCCCGTAGGCGAACCCGCAGGATAAACACAGGACTGCGGCGACAAGGATCTTGCGCAACGAAACACCCCCGTCTACGGAATTTGGAATTCTTTATTGTAGGGACTATTCGGAAAAGAGGAAAGAAAAGGAAGGGGGCGGACCGGGAAATAATTCTTCCCGGCACCGCCCCCCGTCCAGAGAGACTGGCTTTCGGCTCCCGGCTAATTCATCTGCAGATTGTTCGGGGCCGACGGGGTCTTGGGCGCCGCTGGCGGCACACTCCAGGACATGGCTGGAGACAATGTTGAATTGACACCGGCTACCGTGGCCCTGACGGTGAAGTAGATAGTCTGGCCGCGCGGCATGGCTGAGGAATCCACGTTGAAGGCTCTCGATGTCGAGGTGCCGGACGATCCGAGGGAATTGAGGCCCGACAGGTTGGAGCTCGTCGTCCAGTACGCCTGGTACGATACCGTTGCACTCCCGATGGAGGATCCGTCGGTGTACGTGGTTGGTGCATTCCAGGAAAGAGTTTCCGCCTGCGCAACGATCGCCGTCGCCCCGATGGCCAGCAGGACAACGAACACCATGGTGATGGCTTTTCTTCGCATGTTTCCTCCTTGCGCTATTTAGGAAAGCAGGTTCCAGTTGATGGGTTGCGAAAATTCCGATTTGAGACCATCAATCGCGACCGACCGGATGGAGAGGTAACCGCTCAGTCCCGGGGGAACAAACGGCAGGAGATTCTGCAGATCGAATTCCATCGTCAGGTTCTGGTGATAGACCTGTCCGTCGGAGGACAGGATATCCGCCACGGCCGCCACCTGGGCCACCGGCAGGTCGTTGTCGGTGAAATTCATGTCGGCCCGGACGTAAAACTCGTAGTAATCGAGATCCAGGTACGGGTCCAGCGGGCTGTCGTCTTCATAAGTTTCCGGCGGGTCCCAGGCAAGAAAGCTTACCGGGCCCGAAGGCACGGATGCCACGTTGGTCTCCCCGCCTCCCCCGCATCCCGCAAGAAGCATACTTCCCGCGAGGATCAGGGAAACGAGGGTAAAAACGATCGATCTCTTTGCTATACTTCTTACCATTCTTCTTAACATTCTTCCTCCTGTTCGGCAATCATTCCGGCACATGCTGATGTCGGGATATATACATCGCATGATGCGTGCCTGAATATTTCATGGCTGGACTGCCGCCCTGCGGGAGGATTACTGCCCGGATTCAAAGAGGAAAGAAGTTCGATGCTGCAATAGCAGGAAAGACTATTAGTTATATATTTCCCGTCGCATTGCTCATAATCGTAACACCGAATTCAGATCGGAAAGACCCCGGCGACGCGTGCGCGGGCGATTTCCTTACTTAAGGAGCGGGGAGAAAAGGTGAATTTCCGTCTCGATCGGGCCCTGTTGCTCGCGGGAGGGTCTTTCCGCCGAAACGAGGAGGCGGGTCACGGGTCCCTTGGGGTCCCTCCCGTATGCCGCCCGGAAATCCTCCATAAGATCCCGGGACACGCGGATTCTCTTTCCCAGCTCCCCCTCGCCGCCCAAAAGGAAGACCGTCTCCTCCTCCCCCAGGCGGTACATCGAACCCACGGGCGCCTCGTTGCCGAAGGCGAAGGTCAGCCGGATCCCCCCGGGAGAGAAGCCGTTCCAGATGCCCCGGAAAAAATCCCCCATCCGTTTCTTCCACGGAAGGTCCACGGAGTCCTTTCCGAACACGACCGTTACCGAAACGGGGAAATGCGCCTTGTACCGATCATAGTCCCGGGAGGTCCCGTTCATCCCGGAGGATACCATTTCGATCACCAAAGCGTCCCCGGCCGAAAGGGTCTTGTTCACCTTCTTTTACCAGAGTACGCCCGTCCCCGGGGGCAGGACGACATCCGCCCGAAAGCTGTCGCCTCC